>JADGFE010000205.1 GCA_016744085.1 Kiritimatiellales bacterium
AGGCTGCCCGGTGTCCTTCTTGCATCATCATTTTTCATGGGGATAATGATATCAAACCATCTGAAAGAAGTCACAATATTTATGTGCCGGATCTATAAAAGACACCTCGACAATTTCATCCGCAAGAGGCGCCTGTCCGCCGTCGGATGGATCGTTCGGGTTGCTTGCCTGAGACACCTCCATCCCGTCACCCGCTCCGTCTCCGTCGGAGTCCAGATTGGATGGGCTGGTACCATTGATCATTTCCTGTAAATTAGCCAGACCATCCACGTCAGGATCGCCCTCCGCTCCATTCTCGCCGAAAGAATCCAGCGGGTTCAAGCTTCCCAGAACCTCCCACCCGTCAGGAAGCAGGTCTCCATCGGAGTCCCAGTTGTACAGGTCGGTTTGATAAGCGAACTCAGCCAGGTTATCAAGGCCGTCATGATCATGGTCTCCTGATGCATCGGTCGCGTCGAATGGGTCGAGGAACGAAAAAGCCAGTTCAAATCCGTTTGTCATCCCATCGTTGTCGCTGTCGGCGAGCATGTCGCTTTCAAGGGCATTAACCGGATCGAGCGGATCGGGAAAATCATTACGATGCAGGTATTCGTTGTAGTCTCCCAGTTTATCGCCATCCGTATCCTCATGGCCGATTGCCGTGCCAATGCCATATTCTTCGATATTCAGCAATCCATCGTTATCATAATCGAGACTACCGTCCGATGAATCGAGCGGGTCGAGCAGGCTTTGGCTGGACTCATAGCCATCATCCATTCCGTCGCCATCCGTATCCCACTTCCCCGGATCGGAATTGTACACATAGGTTGACGGGGCGAAATGAAGCGCCATGCCGTTGGTGGTGAGGTTCCCCAACTCTTCCCAAAGATCATATTGGACGCCAACAACACTGCTGTCATCCTGCATTCCTATGTGAGTATAAAAGAGGAAGTCTGTATCAACGTTTAAGTATCCATAACGGAACACGATGCTACCATCCTCCCCCAGTTCAATCTGAAAGCGGAAAGAATACGCTCCAAAGATCGATTCTGTTATATCGTTCCACGATATAAGAAAGCTTCTGTTAGGACTTTCCCCAAGAGCTTGGTAGCGCACATCACCCGAACCAATGGACAAATCATTCCAAAACGCTGCAATCATAGATGCGGGGTCTCCTGTCGGAATTCCGGATGCCGAATTAAATTCTCCATTAAACCCATAGGCCTGATCAAATGAAAGACAACCATTCACACCGATGAACAGGTTGGTATAAGCTGAATCGTAGAACGGAAACTCAAAGCCAATATCAACCGGATAGAAACCCTCGTCATACGGATCGTCCGTTCCATTGGTTATGACGGTAGCGTCCTCCCAATCAATAACATGGGTGAAATTAGAATCAGCCACCCATTCACTGGAGATGATTTCCGGTAGCGGATAATAGATTTCCGACGTGCTAATTTCCTGACCATTCAGCAGCCCGTCCCCGTCGAAATCATCTATGGCCGTCTGGTTCAGGTTGGTGAAATACAGAAGTTCGAGTTCATCCGGCATACCGTCCATGTCGGAGTCATAGCCGCCATCCGAAGCATCGAACGGATCAAGGAAAGAGAATCCTAACTCATATCCATTTGTCATGCCATCGTCATCGCTGTCGGCAAGCATGTCGCTGATAACTGCATTTGTCGGATTGAGCGGATCGGGCACATCGTTCATGTGCAGAAATTCATCGTAATCCCCAAGCAGATCTCCATCCGAGTCCGTATTTTCCAGCAGAGTCCCAATGAGATACTCGTTGCTGTTGAGCAGACCGTCGCTATCGAAGTCTTGGCCACCATCCAATGGATTCATCGGATCAAGATAGGCCTTCTGCGTTTCAAACAGATCATCCATGACGTCATTGTCTGAATCCTTAAGATGCGGATAGGAGTTGAGTTGTATTTGGGCAGACGGTGAAAACAACAGCGCCAAGCCGTTGGTCAAGGACACAGGAGTATTCGTCGTGTAGATCCATTGCCCCCAACTCTGGCCATTCAGGCCCTGCACACCTACTACCGTAGGAAAACCCTCAACGCCGTCACTATCCATGAGGCCATATCTGAATAGAATTTCCCCGCTTTCCCGGAGTTCTGCCTGAAAATAAAATGATGAATCATATTCATCATAAAACGACATGTCCTCCCACGAGACTATAAAACGTCTATCAGGAGCCATGCCTGTCGTATGATAATAGACCCCGCCATTCCATTCTTCCAAATCCGTCCAGAATGGTGCTACCAACGCAGTACCAATGGTGATAGGCAACTCATCTATTTCATCGAAATCCCCGAACTCCCCGCCAAATGAGAGGATACCGTTTACCCCAACAGTAACGCTGGTGTGTGAACCCCCATAAAAGGGGAATGGAAATCCAATCGGAAGTTCAGCATAATCCTCATCATAGTCGTCGTAATATTCAGACCAATCAATCCTGCCTGCGTTGGTCGGCATATCAACCCAGTCGGATTCAATTACAATTGGCTGATACGTAAGCACCACCAACTCTTCGCCATTCAACAGCCCATCACCATCGAAGTCGTTAGTGGCATTCTGGCTTAGGTTGGTGAAAAAAAGATTCTCCAACGGATCGGGAAGGCCATCTCCATCAGCGTCCTCATCGACTTCGCTCTGCCCCGGCAATGACAACGGATTAAAATCGTTTTGAACCTCGAATCCATCCCCAAGGCCATCGCCATCTGAATCGGAAAGGTCTTCCCGTGTTTTATATAAATGACGCTCTCTGGCTGAAGTTAAGCCGTCAAGGTCTTCATCGTAATCCGTCCCGAAAACGAAGAACCGGTTGATTTGATTTGTATCCTGATCAATAAAACAGAAGCTCGTAGAACCTGCGGTCGGGAAGTTGGTCTCCAACTGCCAGTTTGCTGCCACCAAGTCCGTTGCAAGGAACAGATCTAGCGAGTCGCTATCAAGGCTGCCCAGCCATTCCACGCATACCTCGACCGCACCGTTGGTCTGGCTGGCAATGTTAATCTCATATTCGGGTTCCGACTCCATCGACATCATCATCGACATGGGCGCAATCATTTCCATTGCTTGCGCCTCCATTGCTAGATTTTGCTCGTAAGCACCGATGAATGATTGATCGGTCAGTTCCAAAGTCAAACCGATCCACCCAATGTGGTAGTAGCTTTTCTGAAATTCCGAAAGCCCTGAAACATCTTTGACGCCAAAACGGTCGATGGCCCAAGCGTATGGATTAAATGTCCCCTTGATAAAGTTGGTTTGGCGAAACAGCTCATAGCCATTCTTGTCAAAATAGACCGTGTCGCCATTATAATCGGTAATGATAGTTAAAGAATAAATGGGGATTAGCGCACGGGAATAATCCAGCGTGCGTAATTCCGCCACCATTCTCATTTTGAGATCCCGAGGAAAGGTTCCTTTCAGCAGGTCAGCGGAATGGATGGTTTTCGTTGAATGGATGTACCGGTTATTAAGATCCGGGTGCGGAAGTAGGCAGATAGGTTTCCACCACCTCCGCAAAAGCAGCATTAACCTGTTCAAGCGAATCAATGGTTTCCGCCCCTATCCTCACTTCGGATTTGAAAGTATCGACTTCTGCGGAAGTCACCGCCAGAACCGCAACCTGAAAAAATGCCACTACCCCAATTGATATTTTCACTTTAATCCCCCGTCTCGTTCGCCCCTAAACAAGTGTAGTCCAGCATTTCACACGACCATCGCCTCAACTCTCGCCGAAAGTTTTTGTAAGATAATTCGCTTAAAGAAATGGCGCAAGGATAAAATTAAATATACCAGTTTTACTACGTGGAAAACATTACCGAACGACCCGTAGTCTTATTGCGTGATTAAGAAACGGTTAGGTCTGAGGATAGCGTCCTTGCGCAAAAGCGCTGGACTCACGCAGGAAAAGTTTGCTGAAAAAGCCAATTATTCTGTTGAGTTCATCAGCTTTGTAGAACGCGGCATCAATGCTCCCTCCATCGAAGGCTACGAGAGAATTGCCAAAGCCTTGGGCATTCCGTTGAAAGATCTCTTTGACTTTTAATATGAGCCGCTGAAATCTCTGAAGCCATGCCCTTCTATAGTATTTTCTGGCTCTCCCCCAAACAAGGCCGCCAAGATGGCGGCGGTACGCAGGCGGCAGAGATAGACGGATCAGCCTATGAATTTTAGAAAATAGTAGGTCGTTATTTTTTAAGCCTCTTCCGCAGAATCGGTGGGTAGTATGCTGCCCTTTTATGCCCCTAACCCCTGAAAACAGGAGATTTTCCTTTAAAATAGACCCTTTCTT
>JADGFE010000206.1 GCA_016744085.1 Kiritimatiellales bacterium
TATTACTTGTATGCCATCCTGATTTCAGGCCATTTCAAACTTTCAGGCAAAGCGAAAACCTCACGTGCACCCACTGATTTGGCGGAAGACCCATAAAAACGTGTAAAGGCTGCGGTTATGGAAAACACGATTCTGATGCTGTACACTGCAAGCAATGCGGAGAAAAGTTATAAGCTAGGGGCAAGAGAGCCGAGTTCTTCAGCCAGTTCAACCGCAATCAGTTCCTTGCGGTAGATGGAACGGATGGTCTGAAGCGAGACATCGAGGACGCGTTCCCGTACCAACATCAAATCTCGAATATCTTCAAGGCGCCCCGTGTTCATAGTTTCCATATCTTTGCCCAGTTGGGTTAGCAATGGTTTGATTCGGGAGCTACGCTCATCAACCTGATCATAATAAGAGTTAGCGGTTTTCATCAGTACACGAATACGATGTTCGATAATCGTGCGTTGTAGAGCCATGGTGGACTGCGTTAAAATTCTTTCCTGTTGAAAGACAGCAAGATCCGGGTTGCGCGTGCCCCAGGGGAGGATAAACGATGCGGTGAGTCCAACTGTGTTCTCTCCGTTATCATAATCCACCTCATAGAAAGGCTGGATATATTTCAGCCGAAAGCCGTCTTCTGAAGCTGCAATTTCTTCTGCTGCCAGAAGAGAGCGATATTCTAGGTCAAACTGTCTGTAGTCGGAGCGGTTATTTAATGCCCGCTGTGCCAGGGCATTAAATTCTTGTTCTGGAGGCATAGCGATCATGGCAATATCAGCCATTTTTTCGAGATTTACATCAGCGCCCAGTAACAGTCTAAGTTCCTGTTTGGTGTCGAGCAGGTTGTCTTTTACTTTCTCATGATTGTTAACGAGATCGAGGTAGAAGCTGAACAGCTTGGCGCGATCCATCACGGATAAGTGATTTTGATCAACGCCTTCATTGGCTTTTTTCAGGAAGGGTTTTAGCCGACTCAGTTCGTTGTTGAAGGCGTCGAGCTGCTTTACATACATGCGGTAACTGCAAAAGGATCGATAGGCTTCCATTAGGTCATTCCATTCCAATGCGGCGACCCGAAGTTGTTCCGATTCGGCCAAAAGAATAAGCTGTTCCTGAAGTTTTTCTTTATTCCATTGGTCAGGAAGGTACATGCGGAGCGCAACACCTACCTCGCTGTTGGTTACCTTCGGGCGCAGTTCCATTCCGAATTCAGATCGACTTTTTGCGCGCGCGCGCGCCTGTTCAGCAGCGGTGGATTCTTTGAGCACAACTCGCTCAGAATAATTCTGAACATTGGCTTTCAGTTCGCTTTTTCCCATCAGGGAATCAAGATCTTCCCCAGCTGCGAGGAGGGGAGTTAACAGCATCGAAGTTAAGATAGTGGGCCATGCCGTTCGCATCATTCTTTTCCAAACCATTGTTCAAACAATGAAACATCCGGAACCACAATTACCTGCTCTCCCGGTACCAGTTCGCTACCCGGCCCCAGATCGATTACAATTCGGCGGCCCCGATTAATCTGGTCCCCGAAGCCGGTTAAAACGGGTAGCTTTCGAATATCTGCAGTAACGGTTTTAATTACACCGTGATAGAGCTCTCCATTAGCAGATGAAATAACCCGGCAACGTTCTCCTCTGGCAATTAACATTCGTTTATCTTCCGGCAAGAAGGCAATGATTCGGGAGGTCGACACATTGCTGATCCGGACAACGGGATCTCCGGTTTCGACCACATCACCCGGCTGATGCAATACTTCGGCCACAATGCCTGCTGTAGTTGCTTTTAACCGGCATTGTGCAGCCTGAAGTTCTCTGAGCCGTTCCCCACTGAAAATTTTAGAATCAGCCTCGATTAATTCAAGTCGTTTTTCCAGCTGCGCAATCAAATTAGGATAATGCGATAAAATATCTTTGATGGCCGCAATCTGAGGGCGAACATCTTCCATATCCTGTTCCAGAATAAGGTTTTTTGAGCGTAGCTCTTCAGTTCGTAGCCATTGGGCTTCGAGCATTCTTAGTTCTGCAGATGTTTTTGCCTGCTCAAGTTTTAGATTTTCAATATCGTATCGTATCGACTGAACCTTATCTCGTGACTTCATGAGTGAAGCCTGATCCATCAGCAGTTCTGAGGCTAGTGTTTCATTATCCAGTTCACCAATGAGCTGACCTTCGTGAATCGGATCTCCCAGACTAACCAGCAATGATTTCAGTCGGCCGCTTTCCAACGGCGAAACATATTCATACGTTCGTTCCGCAACGCCATAAAAGCGAACGCGGTTTATGCCTCCGGGTAATAACAGGAGAACGGCAATCGCAGCCGCAAACCAAACCAGCCATGGCCACCCGCTAAACAGTTGGCGGATCAGATTGCGACGGCGGTGACGAAGGGCAGGGCGTTTGAATTTTGTTTTTATCATATTCCCTCCCTTTTAGAGTTCTACGGTTGTGCGTTGCATGACCAGATTAACTTCGGCAACGGAGTCAAGGGCTTCCATTTTTTTAACCAGATCCACCTGATAGGAAGGATCAACCAGGCGCACCTGATACGAGTATTCAAGCAATTCACCCTGTACCGCCTCGCGCATGGCAAGCAACATATAGGCTCCGCAGCAATCGTCGAGAATGGCATCGATTTCGGTCCGGACATCATCATTATCCGCTTCAACAAGAAAGCGAAGCATGGCTTCGTAACGCCGGCGCGTAGCAAAAGGCGCCCAGTTTAATAGCACGATGACCGAGCTGAGCAGGACGCAACCGGTAATCGCGACAGCAAACATTCCGGCCCCGCAGGCAATTCCCAGTCCCAATGCGGCAAATAAAAACATCATGTCACGCGGATCTCTTACCACGGTTCGGAAGCGGATTAGTGAAAGTGCCCCGAGGACGCCTATCCCTCGTGCCAGACTATCGCCCATCGACATCATGACCATGCAGGTAATCATGCCGCCCAGAATCAAGGTATGTACAAATGAACGAGAGTAAGAGAGTGACTGAAACGTCACCTGATAAAGCTTAGCGATCATTGAGCAGAGTACAAAACTCAGCAGCATGGCCGAAATTACATGTTGTAGACTGAGGCTTTGCGTACTGCCTACCGCAGACAATAAGTCTGAGAACCCACCATTCATTAAATATTCCTCATATTAATCAAATTCAAAATCATCGGCAAAGGGAGCTTCCCCTTGGCCGGTTAAAAGGCTTTCCATCCATATCGCCGTTGAGTACTTGCAATTTCCGCACCGAATTAGGTCAAATTCTCGAACAAGATCAATCATCCACGTTGGAACCTGTTCTGTACACTTTAATTCGAGCACAAGTGTAGAGTCTGTCCGGTTGCGTACAAGACCACTATCCATAGAGATAAAACGCCCCCCTTCACCCCAGTTATACATATCAGTGACGGGTTGATAGCAGAGCTGGGAATCGAAAGTAACTCGTGCGTAATGGTCAAAAATACTGGAGTACGCTTCCCGGCTATAGTGGACATAGACAAGTGGTCGTGCATCAATCTCTGAGGCAAGCCGGATAAATTCGCGGAAGGATTCCCGTTCTTTGACGGTGTGAAAGTCTAACTCATTAACATGTTTTTTAAGGATTCCGGGCTTCCATGCGTCATAAGGAATGCAAGCGCGAGATTTAATGACGCGTTCAAAATATTTACGTTTAATTTCTAGAAAGACCGGGGCATCTCCTGTTGGTTTTCCATACGTACGAACCCGAAGTTTAAAACGGTGAGCCGCTTCCCATTCTTTTGCATAATGAAGCGATAAAGTGGGTGAATCCATCTGAAGTGTATTGATGAAATATCTGCCGCCCGCGGCTTCACAGTGTTTATCCATTTCGCAATAGGGCTTAATGAATGCCTTGATCGGTTCCACCAAGGTTCGAGGGATGATATACTTTGCCTCAAAGCGGTCGAGCTCAGTGGAGAAGTCCACAAGTTCAAATTTATGACTGTTATCTGATTTTAGCATTTAATAAATAGTACGTTACTTTAACTCTATAATGGCCCTGATATAATTTATTGGTTCATTAGGCGACTGCTCTAGAGTTAACATAGAATCGGTTGCCGGTGCATCATTCATAACCTGTAAATTTGTCCAATTATTGCTATTTAAATTATTCTGTTGCTGGAACGTATAATACCATTTCAGACTAAAGTACATCGTTGGATCTATTTTTCTGCTGAGCATGGCACGGTCTTTCTATATGAGCTTAGCATCGTCGCATCAGCATTGAAAATGCGTTGTTTCCATTCGCAGCAATCGCCTCTACGAATCCGGGAAGTG
>JADGFE010000018.1:0-1909 GCA_016744085.1 Kiritimatiellales bacterium
CCGACCCTGCGTATTATTTTCATTCGTATCCATGCCCCGAACGTTATCAGGCTTCAGCGCGTCTGCCTACGGGGTCGAGGAAGAGACGCATACTTTTCAACGACTCAAGTTAGTTGGGACCTCGAAAAAATAGCCCGCGATGCGTTCTATAAAAGGTAGATATCAGGCCGATTCGAAACCCCTCTCAAATGGGACAGGCTTTAACTATTACTGGTTCGATGGCGAACGTGATCTTCTTGATAAGGCAGAAGACATTCCAGATTACGGGTTACGGGTTAACCGTTCCAACTCAGTAGGTAGATCACCATCCGCATCAAATCGGTCCAACTCTCGATTGCAAATCGTTGAAAAATGATTGAGCAGCGAATTTCGTACTGTGGCCATTTCGGGACATGACCCCCCCTGGATCGTCTTAAGAGAAGCCACCGGCTCTCCGACCAGTCCGCAGGGAATGATGGTGTCGAAACCCATCAGATCGTTGCTGACATTGAAGCTCATGCCGTGAAATGAGACCCACTTCTTTAACCGGAACCCGATGGCAGCAATCTTACCGGCATCCGTCCATGCCCCCGATTTTCCCTCTCGACGAAAACCATCGATTCCATAGTCACCGAGTGTACGTATGGCAATTTCTTCCAGGTTCGAAAGGTAGCCATGGGAATCGGCTTCATTACCACCCAGATAGAGAATGGGATAGAGCACCCATTGCCCCGGCCCATGGAAGGTCACATCGCCACCGCGCTCAGCACGGAACAACTCAATTCCCATTTCAGCATATTCGGTTTCCGTCTTGAGCAGGTAATTATCCCGGCCACGATTTCCCATCGTTACAACAGGTGTGTGCTGAAGAATCAGAACGGTATCCGGGATCAGATCATCCTGCCGGGCTTTCAAAAGGCGGCGTTGAATATTCAATCCCTGCTGATACGGGACAGGTTCATTAAAACTGATGGACCAGGATTTCATCGTATAAATAAAAAAAGGAGGATATAAATCCTCCTTCGATCACTAACCGATATTAACGATTAGTCGGAGGGACAAAGTTCTTCGTAAGATTCGGCATCCATCATATCGTCAACTTCTGTTTCGTTGGTAACTTTGAGTTTGAAGAGCCAACCCGCACCAAAAGAGTCTTTGTTGATTAATTCAGGAGCATCTTCCAGCTCGCTATTTACTTCGATAACTTCTCCGCTAATCGGAGAATAAACGTCCGCAGCGGCTTTAACCGATTCAACAACGGCAGCTTCATCACCGGCCGAAAACTCGGCTCCAACCTCAGGAAGCTCTACAAAGGTCAGGTCAGAAAGTTGACTCTGGGCAAAATCAGTAATGCCTACGGTTGCGACACCGTCTTGGAGGTTGACCCATTCGTGGGTTTTTGCGTAGAACAGATCTTGTGGAACCGACATTTTCTTCTCCTGATTTTCAGTTGCGTTGACCCGAAAAAAGTGGAGGTGCGGATCGGAGTCGAACCGATCTAGATGGATTTGCAATCCACTGCCTAACCGCTTGGCTACCGCACCTTTTTGTGTTCAAAGCGGCCATCAATGTAATGATGTGCTCGGGGGTTTCAAACAAAATTATTAAAAAAAAGATGCAGACCTTGCAACCACTTCAGTAGTAATCAGCTACGCATCTAACACGATGTTATCAATCAGTCGCGTTGAACCTATTTTTACGGCTAAAGCGATAAGTACACGATCCTCTATCAGATCAACACGTTCCAATGTCTCATCATTCACAATCTCGACATAGTCAACTTTAGATCCAGGAACCGCCTTAATCATCGCTACCATGGCCGCCCGCAATACGGATGAAGTTATCTCACCCTGACGCACCAGTTTTCGTGCATTTTCAAGCGCTTCCCTCAAACAGAGAGCATGCTGCCTTTGTGAGACCGTAAGATATT
>JADGFE010000018.1:1919-11382 GCA_016744085.1 Kiritimatiellales bacterium
CGCGAACTCATGGCGAGACCACCCGGTTCGCGAACAATGGGACCGCGGATAATTTCTATTGGGAAATTAAGATCGCGAACCATCCTTTCGATAATGCGCAACTGCTGAGCATCTTTCTCTCCGAATACAGCCTGATCCGGCAGTACTAGATTAAAGAGTTTGGCAACAACCGTACAGACTCCACGAAAGTGCCCATCTCTTGAGGAACCGCATAGAACGCCCGAAAGCACTTTTTCATCAACCCAGATACTCGCATCATCCGCATACATTGTTGCGGGCTCTGGATAGAAAACGATACCTACACCCTCCTGCTCGCAGAGCGCTTCATCCTTCGTAAAATCGCGAGGATAGGCATCGAGATCCTCATTGGGACCAAACTGAGTTGGATTCACAAAGACACTAACCACTAAAACGTCGCAGGTCTTACGAGCAAGGCGCATGAGGCTGAGGTGACCCTCATGAAGGAAGCCCATCGTCGGAACAAACCCAATACGTTGCCCCTGACGCTTAAGCTCTAGCGCACGACGTTGCATAGCCCGGGGTGACTGGAGAATTTCCATACTAATAGCTTTGTTCGTCAGCAGGAAAAGAACCGGATTCGACTTCAGCCTTATAGCCCGCCAACGCATCTGTAATTAGGAGATTGAGGTTTGCATATTTTTTAACAAATTTCGGGGCCGGCTTATCACTGATTCCCAATAGGTCGGTAAAGACCAATACTTGCCCGTCGCACCCCGCCCCAGCACCGATTCCAATGGTCGGAATCGTTAATGCATTGGAAATCATTTCCCCCAGTTCAGCCGGAACGCATTCGAGCACCAGTGCAAAAGCACCTGCTTGCTCAACCGCCATAGCATCATCCATTAACTGACGGGCTTGTTCAGATGTTTTGCCCTGCACCTTGTAACCGCCCATCGCCTTAATGCTTTGTGGCGTCAGGCCGATATGCCCCAGCACGGGAACGCCATTACCCACGAGCGCTTCAATTAATTCACTTCGAAAGGCGCCGCCCTCAACCTTCACTGCATCGGCATGAGCTTCTTTAATAAATCGACCTGCATTTTCCAATCCCATCGCCAATGAAGGCTGATAGGACATAAATGGCATATCGGCAATAACGAGTGCATCCTCAGTACCCCGAGAAACAGCAGCCGTATGGTGCAGCATTTGATCCATACTCACCGGCAATGTCGTTTCATATCCCAGCACAGTCATGCCCAACGAATCACCCACCAGCACAGCAGGAATAGCGGCCTGATCAACCAATGATGCGGTTAATGCATCATACGCCGTGAGCATCGCGATTTTACGTTCGCCTTTCAGCGCTTTAATTTTGGAGGCGGTCCATTTCATTTTTTTATTTCCATATTGCGTATATAGGAATCGTTCAGATTAGAGAGTCAATACGTAGTAAAATCCCTACCAGCGGTCTTCAAAAACGCTAAGTCCGTCATCCAACGGCAAGGCATTAAGAATCTGTGTTACCGTTTTGCTGGCTTCCGGCAGCACCAATTTTGGACGGACATCACACAAGGGTTGCACAACGAACCGGCGCTCTGCCCAACGGGGATGCGGAACAACAAGCCCTCCGCTGTCGATTATCTGTTCTCCGGCATAGATAATATCAACATCGATCGGTCGTGGAGCATTGCGGTCGGCATTATTGCGCTCTCGCCCCAGATTTTTTTCAATCTTCCCTATATATGAAAGCCAGCTATCTAGCGGCAGCTCACTTTCCACAATTACAACCGAATTCAGATAGGCCATATCCTGATATTCCGGCTTTACATCCACGGGCGTCGTTTCGTAGATCGGCGACTGCCCCAGAAAGCTTGTCCGCGGCGCAGACAACAACAGATTTTTCGCCTGCATCAGCAGCCGCTTACGATTGTATAAGTTGGAACCAAGACTAAACCCGATTTCCATATTCGATCTCCCCTGCAAAAACTGTTTCCGCGCCGCCGCTCAGCGTGGTCGTTCCTTGAACGGAATCAATTACCAAATCAAAGCCGCCTGCGCAATGCACGGTGACAGGGAAGTTAACCAGCCCCCGCTCCGCTCCAATAACCGCGACCGCCGTTGCACCCGTCCCGCAAGCCAGCGTTTCGGCCTCAACACCACGCTCATACGTACGGATCGATATTGAACCATCAGCCTCGATCACTGCAAAATTAGCATTGGCTCCATTCGGTTTGAATAACGAATGATAGCGAATTTCAGCTCCCAATACATACAGATCAATCAACTGAACCTCATTAACCCAAACCACCCCATGCGGCACACCGGTATCAACAAAGTCGACTGGCCATTCAAGTTCAGCATCCAATCCTAACTTTAGATCAACCGGATCGGTCAGACCAAGGCGAACCTGACTTCCGAGTATTTCGGCCTGTACCAGCCCAGCTCCGGTTTCGATGACCATCGTTTTCGAAACCAGTCCCCGATCGAATGCCAGCTTTGCGATACATCGGGCTCCATTGCCGCACATATCCTGCTCGCCGCCATCCGGATTAATAAAACGCATGCGTAGATCAGCCCTATCAGAGGGCTGAATTAATAGAAGGCCATCGCAACCCACTCCGGTGCGGCGCGATGAAATCCGTGCAATGAATTCCGTATCGTTGACCGGGAATAGCAAAGCGCGGTCATCGACCATAATAAAGTCGTTACCGGCCCCATGCATTTTAGTGAAAGGAATCTTCATTTTGCCGGCGCTGAACTTGCCATAAATTCACCAAGAGCAGAAAACAAAAAGGGTCGCTCAGCGACCCTTTCTTAACTTCATGGCTCTGAAGCCTTAGCCAACCAGTGCCAGCAGCACACCGGCCGCAACGGCGGAACCGATAACTCCGGCCACATTCGGACCCATGGCATGCATGAGCAGGAAGTTTTGCGGATTCGCTTCAAGTCCAACCTTATTCGCCACACGGGCAGCCATTGGAACGGCTGAAACCCCAGCGGAACCAATCAATGGATTCACCTTATCTTTACAGATCTTATTCATCAGCTTAGCCAGCAACAGGCCGGCAGCCGTACCGATAATGAACGCAGCCAGACCGAGAACCAAAATTCCGATGGTCTGAATATTCAGGAATTTATCAGCAGCCAATTTCGAGCCCACAGCCAGTCCCAGCATGATGGTAACAATATTGATCAGTGAATTCTGAGCCGTGTCGGAAAGACGATCAACCACACAGGATTCCTTCATCAGGTTACCCAGCATGAGCATACCAATCAGCGGTGTAGCCGAAGGCAGCAGCAACAGGCAGAGCACAAGAACCAGCAATGGGAAGACGATCTTCTCGGTCTTCGAAACGTGACGCAGCTGCTTCATCTCAATGGCACGCTCTTCCTTGGTCGTCAGTAAACGCATAATCGGCGGCTGAATAATTGGAACCAGCGCCATGTAGGAGTATGCCGCAACGGCAATCGCTCCCAATAGGTTCGGTGATAATCTAGAAGCGAGGAAAATGGCCGTCGGGCCATCCGCACCTCCAATAATACCAATGGCCGCCGCATCCTGCATAGAGAACATTCCGCCACAAGCCATCGCGCCCAACAGCGCAATAAAGATACCGAACTGAGCGGCAGCACCGAGTAGAGCTGTTTTGGGGTTCGCCAGCAATGGACCAAAATCCGTCATGGCGCCCACGCCCATAAAGATGAGCAGAGGGAATACGCCCGATTCAACACCGATCGTGTAGAAATAATAGAGAAAGCCTGCCGGTTGTCCGGGCATGGGGCCTGCCGAGATCCCAGCCATAGGAATGTTCGTCAGAATGGCACCAAAACCAATCGGCAACAGCAACAAAGGTTCGAAGCCCTTCGCAATAGCCAGATAAATCAGTCCGAGACCAACGAGGATCATGATGAACTGCCCTAAACCTTCCGGAAGTTGCAGCGGTGGCTCATAGCCTTTTTTCTCTGCAGCCTGAACCTGAAGCTTAAGCAATTCCAAGGTTGATTCGTCAATTCCATGTGCTTTATGAATCTGCTCATAGGCACCGTGAAAATGTCCTGCGGAAATCTCCGCTTCAACAGTTTTCTTCAATGCAGCCTGATAGGCTACGACTTTTTCTTCCTTGGTCGGCGGATTAAAGAAGCGGTAGATGCCGGTTTCCCGACCGAGCTTTTTGAACCCATCAGCAATGGATATTTTCTTTTCGGTCTTCACGCCATCCGCCACAGTGCAGACTTCTTCAGCCTGCACCGAGGTAGCACCGCCAAGAATAGCGACAGCGAGAAGTCCCATGGTTATGAATTTCTTCATTAGTTAAATTCTCCGTTCGTGCTATTAGTTGATGGATGCCATTGCTTCGCCGGACGTAACTGATGCCCCGGATTCCACGGCGACAGAAGAAATGGTTCCTGCTGTAGCAGCTTTCACTTCAACCTCCATCTTCATCGCTTCAACCACAAAGATCACATCGCCTTCATTCACGTGATCACCCACGCTCAGGTTGACTTTAATGACCTTGGCATTCATTGGAGCAACCACCTCAATCGAGTCAGCTGACCCATGAGCAATAGTTCCGGTTCCAGAGGCTTCTGCCCCATCCTCAACACTGACGTCGTAGGCTTTACCATTTACAGTCGCCTTATCACTCTTCACATCAACCGTCAGCGTCTTGCCATTAACGGATACCGTGTAAGCCCCGTCACCACCTGGAGCGGCAGCCGTTTCTTTCGGCATGAGTGATTTCTTACGAACACCGTTCACTTTGGCTTTGCCTAATAGGAAGTCGATTCCCTTCTGCTCACAGCAGGAAGCAATGAATACGTTTTCATCGCAATGGTCGGTAATACCGGCATCGGTCAGACGTTTCTTAGCGGCATCAATACCCTTATCCGGATTTGCGTCGTTGAGATCAACCGGATTATCGGTGGTTGGCTCAAGACCCATTTTTTCGGAAGCAAGTTTTACCAGCTCTGGATCAGGCTCAACCGGAGTTTTACCAAAGTAACCGAGCACCATTTTACCATAGCCTTCAGCAAACTTTTCCCAAGGACCAAACATGACGTTGTTAAATGCCTGCTGGAAATAGAACTGGGAAACCGGTGTTACGGACGTTGCAAAACCACCGCGGCGAACAACTTCACCCATGGCTTTAATGCAGTCTTCGTATTTATCCATCAGGTTGTTGTCGCGCATCATCTGCGTGTTGGCAGTCAGCGCGCCACCCGGCATTGGAGACCACGGAATCAACGGCTCAACCGCGAGGGCTTCCGGAGGAATGATGTAATCTGACATGCATTCTTTGAATACATTGGAGGCTTCCATCATTTTATCAATATCAACGTCGAGTTCATAGTCTTCACCACGGAGCGCGTGCCACAGGGTGGCAACATCTGGCTGGCAGGTGCCGCCGGAAGCCGGGGCTAAAGAGCAGTCGACCTGATCGGCGCCGGCTTTAATCGCCGCAACATATCCCATGGTGGCCACACCGGCCGTTTCGTGGGAGTGGAAGGAAATCTTGGTGTCGCCCGGCAGCATTTTGCGCGCCTGGAGGATGGTGTCGTAGACTTTCTTCGGAGCGGAAGTACCGGAAGCATCTTTGAAGCAGACGCTAGTGAACGGGATTTTTGCATCAAGAATATCCTGCAACGTTTTAATATAGAAGGCCACATCATGTGCACCGCTGCATCCGGGAGGTAGCTCCATCATGGTTACAACCACTTCATGGTTCAGGCCATGGTTGGTAATGGACCTACCGGAGTCGATCAGGTTGTTCACATCATTCAGGGCATCGAAGTTACGAATAGTGGTCATACCATGCTTTTTGAACATCTTCGCATGTAAATCAATGATGTCGCGTGACTGAGAGTCGAGGCTCACCACGTTGATACCGCGGGCAAGCGTCTGAAGGTCAGCATCCGGACCAACGGTTTCGCGGAAGCGATCCATCATATCGAAGGCGGACTCGTTGCAATAGAAGAACGGAGCCTGGAAACGAGCACCCCCGCCCGCTTCAAAGTGAGTCTGTCCCGCTTCACAGCAAACCTTAACGGCTGGCAGGAAGTCTTCAGTAAATACGCGAGCGCCGTAAACGGATTGGAAGCCGTCGCGGAATGCGGTGTTCATGATATGAATCGTTTTTTTAGCCACAATATTTCTCCTGGTTAAGTATGTATGTCTGAATTTTATCCGCGTTTCGCACGAATGGCTGCGAGGGCTACGGCAATTTCAGCCGTAGGATCTGTTCCGCCTGCCGGAGCGGCCTTGACCTCTTCTTCCGGGAAGAGATGCGCGAATTTACTAAAAAATGCTGATGAGCTGTTCATGGCGATTATCAGCAGTACGAGAAAGGCAAATACGGTTGCCATTCCGATGACCATCAGGACAACACCTTGCATGAGAAGTTCCATCTTTTCTTGTCTCCTTGGTTTGTATAAAATGAGCGACTTATATACGGAATTTATGAAGGCATAGCTAGTGAAAAACGTCATTTAGCCCCTGATCTAACTCTTTAAACACAATCTAAATAGGAATGTTTGCACGATGGATTTCAAGGTTGAATGGTATAACAAGCTCGACTCCACAAATACCTGTATGCGTGATCGCTTTTCACGGGATTCGACCCTTTCTAACGGCAGTATTGTTGCCGCGCGTGAGCAAACCGCCGGAAGGGGGCGACAAGATCGGAGCTGGTTTTCCCGTCCAGACACCAATTTATGCTTCTCTCTTTTTATCGAAACCAATGCCCCTCTCATTGAAGTTCCCTCTTTAACCATGGCCGTTGCCCTTGGCATTGTGGAAACCCTCGTACCCATCGGCATCCGAGCCGTCCCTAAATGGCCAAACGACGTTCTCGTGGATCATAAAAAAATCTGTGGAATCCTTTCCGAGCGTGTGGAGCACCCCGTTACTAAAAGCACTGGAATTATCGTGGGCATTGGCCTGAATGTTAATATGTCCTCCGATGAAGCCATAGCCATCGACCGCCCCGCGACCTCCCTGTTAATTGAAAAAGAAACTGCTCAGAATATTAATCAGACCCTTGAATCGTTGTTTCCCCTTTTGGAATTTTGGATTCAGCAATGGAAACGCGGTGGCTTTGCCAGCATACGAGAAACCTGGACGAATAAAGCGGGCCCGATCGGAAAACTACTGACCGTTCATGATGGTGAATTGAAGAAAAGCGGAAAGCTGGCTGGATTCGGGGAGCACGGCGAGCTACTTCTAAAAACCGAAATCGGTATTGAAACAATCTGGTCAGGAGATGTCAGTTCATGAAACGAATTTTCATATTATGTGTTCTTGCCGCGCTTTTAAGTGGATGCGCGACAGGTAGAAAACGATATCGCATTCCAAAAAGTCAGAAACCTGAAATTGTAAATATGGAAACGACAGGCTATTGCAAATGTGGAAAATGCTGCGGATGGAAGCGGAACTGGAAGTTTGAACCCGTTGTGGCGTATGGTTCGCAAAAAGGTCAGCCCAAAGCCGTTGGGGTGACTGCAGCAGGCACCATGGCGGATTGGGGAACCATTGCCGCCGATACCCGCTACTATCCGTTCGGCACCATTATGCATATTCCTGATTATGGATGGGGCCGGGTCGAGGATATCGGCGGAGCCATCAAGGGTATGCATATTGATTTGTACTTTCCTTCCCACAAAAAGGCTCTGACATGGGGCCGCGAGTGGAAACAGGTGAAGATCTGGAAACCGCAATAAGCTTTATGCTTCGTCCGAGTTAAAGCTGATCGAGACCTTCGGAAGGTGTCTATCGATATGCCGGGCAAATACATAGATAAAGGTTGTGGTACCAACCAATTCCATGAATTCCTCGATGGTCGCATAGACATAGTAGAGTGAGCTTCTGCCATGGTCTTCAATCAACGCACTGGCAGCCATTTCCAGACCAATGGCCCCCACCACAAAAATTGAACCAGCAATAAAAAGTAATGTTCTGGTATCTTTAGGCAGGCCGAAAAAGAACTTCGACATAATGCCCACAAAAAGCAAAAAGCCTATTCCATAGGGAACTACCCATGCGTAAAACAGGATGCCCGTCGTATTGAATCGGGTCTGAAAAAACTCACTGACCCGTTCATGAATCATGGCAGACTCGTCTAACCCAAGCGCAAAAAAGAGCAGGCTCATAATCCACCAAGGCAGAGTTTTCCCTCCTCGTTTCTTTTCCGAACAGGCTATAATGGAAAGTAAAACTCCGTTCACCATAAGGAGCACGGTCGAATAAACGGTAGGTAGATTGGTTTCGGCATCAAAGTTAAACCACTCAATCGGATGGGGGCGGGACGTAAACAAAAACAGGAAATAACCAAACAAATGCAAGCTAAGCATCAGCAGCGTTCCGACTGAGAAAAACAGAAGGATTTTTTTCGGTTGCAAATTAATGTTCATAGTCAGTTGCTCTTTAATTTAATCTCATTTCCTTGTACTTATGAAAATCATGCTTACGTCATGAACTATAACAATCAACTTAAAATAGATTCTATTTATGCATTATTTAATACCTTTTACCCTGCTCTCACTCTGCTTTATTGGCCTATTTATACCGGCAACGCAGTCCTTTATGGGATGGCTTCTTGACGAAGGCCACCCTGTTGAATTGCTAACCTTTGGATTTCTCATGGCGGGCGGAATTATTAGCATCCGAACGGCTTTTGCCGCACATTGCAGAGGTCTACCGGGCATTATTCTGATATTTTTATCTGTTTTCGGACTACTCCTGCTTCTTGTAGGAGCAGAAGAAATTGCTTGGGGACAGAATTATTTTAATTTCGAAACTCCTGAATCACTTAAAGCCATTAACAAACAGGGAGAAACCACGATTCATAACATTAGCGGGTTTCATGGCCGTACCGAATGGTTACGTCTTTTCTTTGGAATTGGAGGCATTATCGGGATTGTATGCATCCGCTCAACACCATTCAGTATTTTAGCTGTTCCTGTCGTTTTGATCCCATGGATCCTGATCATTACTTCGCATGCGGCATTCGATGTTCTGGAAGATTATACGAATATCCCCAATCAACTATCCTTCGCGATGTCCGAAACAGCAGAATTAGTCGAAGCGATGATCGCCTACACCGCATTTCAATATGCCCTCTTAAAACAACGGGCCGTTGCAATAATACCTCGTTTAGAATCTTGCACCTGAATTATTCCTGTTTTTTTACAGATTTTCCGAAGTACTTGCTTATAGTAACCCGCTTTTCGAGGAAAGCTTATGGGAATCCCACGTTTAGTACGGGTAAATGAATTATTAAAACGGGAAATTGCGGAAGATCTCTACCGTAATTTTGCCGGATCCAACTTTGATGCATCGGCAATCACCGTGACACGTGTTGAATGCGCGCCGGATTTGCGCGATGCCAATGTGTATATTTCAATCTTCGGGCATGAAGATAACCGCGAAGGTATGATTGGGTATTTGAACCGCCATCGTCAGGAAATTATACGAATGATGGTTAAGCGGGTAAAACTAAAATATACG
>JADGFE010000018.1:11392-26918 GCA_016744085.1 Kiritimatiellales bacterium
CGCCTTCACTTCATCCACGATGAATCATTGGAAGGCGGTGATAATATTCTTTCTATGCTCGCCGAGATGGAACGCGAAAATCCTGAAGTTTTTAAGGACGACAAAAATACCAATGAGAAATCATAGACGCCGCGAACCCGATCCCTTTGACGGCATTTTGCTGGTCGACAAACCTACAGACTGGACCTCCAGCGATGTGGTTGTAAAAATACGCAACCATTTCAAATTCAGCAAAGTAGGTCATGGCGGAACACTCGATCCCCTCGCAACCGGTCTATTGGTCTTACTGATTGGCAAAGGCACCAAACTTTCCGACCACATCATGGGCGGCGATAAAATCTACGAAGGCACCATGCACCTCGGCATAACCACCGACTCGCAGGATTCTGACGGCGAAATCCTTGAAGAAAAGGATGCATCGCACATAACCCGGGAACAGGTTGAAGCGGCCATACAGAATTATATGGGCGACATTGAACAGATCCCGCCTATGGTTTCCGCCATTAAAAAAGATGGCGTACCGCTGTATAAACTGGCACGCAAAGGGAAAGTGATTGAACGGGACCCCCGGAAAATCCATGTGTATGAATACGAAATTCTCGAATTCAACAGCCCCCTCGTCACCTTCCGTGTGAAAAGTACCAAGGGCACCTATGTCCGCACCCTTGCCCATGATCTAGGAAATGATCTCGGCGTTGGCGCCAGCCTCGATGCCCTGCGCAGAACCGGCTCAGGCACGCTTTCTATTGATAACGTCCATACGATGGAAGAAATTCAGGCGTGTGACCGCGAAAGTATCGGTGAAAAAATGATCCATCTCGCAGACCTGATTCAGGGGGAGAAATAACGAGTACTTCGTAATGCGTAAAACTTGTTAGCCCACTTAGTATTACGCATTACTCGTTACGAATTACAAAGCCATGAAAATAATTCATTCTCTCAAAGAGTTCAGCGACACCAAAAAACCGGTCATTCTGGCTGCGGGGTGTTTTGATGGAATTCATATCGGCCACACGGCAGTGATTCAGGTGGCCATTGATAAGGCACGTGCCATTGGAGGAGAAGCTTGGGTTTTCACCTTTGACCCCCATCCGGCGAAAGTACTTAGCCCTGACCATGCTCCCCCGCTGATTTTCACGACGGAGCAGCAAAGCCTCCATCTGCAGGAAATGGGGGTCGACGGATGTATCCTTCAGCCCTTCACGCTTGATTTCATGAAGCAGGAGCCGCTCGATTTTTTTGACGACCTCTGCACCTTTATTCCCGAACTGGCCGGCATTTCGGTCGGAGAAGATTGGTCATTCGGCCGCAATCGGTCCGGTAATGCCGAACTGCTGACCAAACTCTGCGGCGAGCGCAACATGTCGTTTTCAGCCCACCCGGCAGTTTGTTGGAAGAAAGAACGGGTTTCCAGTACGCGTATTCGCGAAGCGGTCGCGCTGGGGCATCTAAGCGATGCCTCTGCAATGCTTGGCCGCCTGGTTAGTACCATTGGCAAAGTTGAGCACGGCGAAAAAATCGGTCGAAAACTCGGCTATCCGACAGCCAATATTGATCCGGACAACGACATGCTACCTCCGCGCGGAATCTATGCCGCTTTTTTACGGATCGGCACTCGACAGCATAAAGCCGCGGCCTATATCGGACACCGCGGCACCTTCCACGAAAATAAGCCGCAGGTTCTTGAAGTTCATCTGATGGATGAAACGGATATTGATCTCTACGGCCAGCACGTTGAAGTGAGTTACATAAAATATATTCGTGGCGACGAGGTTTTTGAGGATGCCGAAAAACTAAAAATTCAGATCAAGCTGGATCTGGAAGCGATTGAGTCTGCGCTGAAATAGCTTTTAGAAGTTATTTCACTTCAAGTGTCGAAAAAGCGGCGCGATCATCAAATGCACCAAATCCGATTTCCCCGATGGGATAAGTGGTATCTTTTGCCGTCATCAAGGGCGCTTCCAAGTCGCTAACAAACACCTTGATCTCACCATTGGTGCTATGCTGAATTCGCATGCTTATCCAGCCATTGAAAAGCCACGGTTCTGGATTCCTCTCTAGATTGATCCGCTTCCGGCTATCACCATCCACCCGCATAATAATGTTATGAAACTTGTTATCCGAGCTGGATGAAACATGAGCATAGTAAAAATGGGTGTCATCCTGATAGCCAAAGATCAGGCATACATCACGGTTTTTCTTTGATTCCGGCTCCAGCATTGCAGCTTCAACGGTGAATTCACCGACTGAATGGTTATCTTTCAGAAGTGCATATTCTCCGGGCCGGCGAACGGGAGGACGTTGCTCTCCGGTTTTATCGAGAATCAGGCAATTCCGCCCTTCCACCTCGCCGGCTTTCCAATGGCTGGAATTCAAGAGCGTAAGTTGATCCTTAGAATCAACCAATGCAATGGATTGACCATGCGCACACGCCGCAAAAACTAGAACGCCGATTAACGGCAGCCAGAATCTAGGCAAGCATGCCATCGTCATATCCGGGAAGATCCCAAGGTTGCGGTAATCCGGTTGGAATACTCATCGCAACCTTACCGGAAAAGTCTGTGCGCTGTTTTGAATCGAATGAGTTGAAGCTTGTGGCCAAGCGAGCATTGGCCTCAACGTGATTCACTTCACCGGTTCCGATAATCGTCGTGCTGACACCGGGCAAACTCATGGCGTAACGCATCAGCTCGGTTGGATTTTCATCGGAATTTCGAACGTGCCGCACAGACTTCATGGCGATCACACCCATGTTACGTTCCACAGCCAGCGCAAGGAGTTCATCCTCGTAGCGACCATTATCGGGTCGGTTAGCCGGGAACGTCGTCAGCAGTGCATCGGGATCAAAGGCCTTAATGCATTCCATCAGAATATCAGGACCACTATGCCCGGTTACCCCATAATGCTTAATCATGCCCTGCTTCTTGGCCTTAACCGCGGCCTTCCAAGCCCCTTCGCGAGCCTTCGGTGAGGTATCCCCTTTTTCCGGTTGCCAGTTATGCATGTGATAGAGATCCAGATAATCCGTCCGCAGTCGTTTCAAACTGCCTTCCAGTTCAAACATAAAATCGTCGTAGGTTTTGGTCGAACTCTTAGAAACCATGAAAACTTCAGAACGCCGTTGTTCCAAAACCGGGCCAACCAACTCCTCACTGCCCTTATAACTGTGGGCGGTGTCCCAATAGTTAATGCCAAATTCCAATGCCCGTTCCAAAATCTTGCGAGCGCCCTCAGGATTACCAGCCATCGGCTTCCAAAATGCACTACCCAATCCAAGACCATAAATGGAAACCTCAGCACCGGTTCTACCCAACACGCGTCGATCTACTTTCTTTTCCGCCGATTTAGGTTCTGCACCCGAAACCGAAGCCAGCCCGGCTAGTCCGCCACCTACTGATGTTGCAACAAAACCTCGTCTGGATCCTGTCATAGCAATAACCTCATGTTAATTCTGGTTGAGCATACTACTTGTAAAATCGCTAGACAATATATTCACGGGCACAAAAAAAGGTCAGCCTGTCAGGCTGACCTCGTATGCTTGATTATCTAACGAATTAGATACGTGCAATGTGCGTGGATTTTGCTGCCACTATCAGCCGAGCGACCAGATCATCGTAGCTACCAGCGGCCAAAAGAATTTCACCATTGGCCAATACCAGTTCAGCACGATCATCAAACTGTTCAGAGGTACGGATACGGACTCCGGTCATCTCAATCAGCCTGCGATTCTCAGGTTTCTTAGAATCAACCGTGTCGTGCGCATAGTTTTTTAGGTTTACTGCATATACTTCGAGAAACATAATGTCTCCTTCTTACTTTTGTTCAAACGGGCTCGCTCCAGAAATTCCATTCCGAATAACAGCGAACCCGTTAAAAGTCGGGTCTTATACAGCCACTCAGCCCTCGTGTCCACCCCAAAACGAAAAAAATATAGTACTAAAATCATTCTATTTCAGGAATACTTGACGCCCTCCTTACGTTTCCCTAATTTCCTCGCTTCATAGGCCCCCTTATGAAAATGGGCTTTTTTAGTGGTTGTCAGAAAAAAGGCGGACAGATGCGGATCTTCCGATAACCGATAAATGCTAACTGGAAACCGGAGAACGTAATAACATGTCCAAGACAGTATTAATCGGGTCGCAATGGGGCGACGAAGGCAAAGGAAAAATCATTGATGTACTCACCGCTAACGCGGATTGGGTTGTACGATACCAAGGCGGCAACAATGCCGGGCACACGGTTGAAATCGGCGATCAAAAATATGTTCTCCACCTTACCCCCTCCGGCATTCTGCGCGAAGAATGTAAATGCGTAATCGGTAACGGCCTCGTAGTTGATTTGATCGGCCTCATGAGCGAACTGACCGAGCTGGCTGAACGCGGCATTAAGCTCGATGGTCGTCTCTTTATTTCCGACCGCGCACACATTGTTCTGCACTATCACAAAGCACTCGACGGAGCCAAAGAAGGAAATCTCGAAGCCGGCAAGAAAATCGGCACCACGAAACGCGGCATCGGTCCCTGCTACATGGACAAAGCCGACCGCATCGGCTTGCGCATGGGCGACATTCTCGAAGCCGACTTTCTCGACCGCGTTCGTGAATTGACTACGGTCAAAAATAAAATTATCGAATCCATCGGTGGCGAAGCGCTGGACGTTGAAGAAGTGGTTAGCGAAATTTCTGAAGCGGCGGACTACCTTAAGCCGTTCATCTGCGATACGATTCCAATTCTACACAAAGCGGTTCAGGACAACGACGAAATCCTATTCGAAGGTGCGCAGGGCGTAATGCTCGACGTCGACTTCGGAACCTACCCCTTTGTTACGTCTTCCAACACCGGTGCTGGCGGTGCTCCTTCAGGGTCCGGCATTCCTCCGGGCGCCATTGACCGCTGCGTTGGCATTGTAAAAGCCTACACCACCCGTGTTGGTGAAGGTCCGTTCCCGACCGAACTGTTTGATGCTGATGGTGAACACATTGCCAAAGTCGGTAACGAATTCGGAGCAACCACCGGCCGTCCGCGTCGCTGCGGATGGTTTGATGGCGTAATTGCTAAATATTCAGCCATGGTTGGCGGTATCAACGAATGGTCGCTAATGAAACTCGACGTGCTCGACGCCGTTGAAACCATCAAGGTCTGCGTAGCCTATGAATGCGACGGAGAGCGGATCGATAATGTACCAGCCTCCATCAGCAAGCTTGCACGCTGCACCCCGATTTATGAAGAGGTTAAGGGATGGAATACGCCGACCACTGAATGCACCAGCTGGGAAGAACTTCCACAGGAAGCGAAAGACTATATTGTCTACCTTGAAAAACTCACCGGCGTAAAAGTATCAATCCTTTCTGTTGGTCCTAAGCGTTCAAGCACCTTGCTACTGGATCGATAGTGAGTATTAAGCTCAGGACGAATGGTATAAAACCTGCGCTTAGACTGATCTTTTTGCGAACTTAAATCCTAAGACTTAATACTTAAAACTGACTTATGAGCATTGACCTTCAATCTCTGGAGAAAATCCCGCAGCATGTTGCCCTCATTATGGATGGCAATGGACGGTGGGCGCAGGAGCGCGGTCTTTCGCGCATTGAAGGACATCAGGAAGGTGCGCAATCGGTTCGTGCCGTATTGCGAGCCGCCGCTCAGGTCGGCGTTGAATACATTACCGTTTATGCCTTCAGCACCGAAAACTGGAAACGCCCACCGAAGGAAGTTGATGGATTAATGAAACTGCTCGTCAGCTCGTTGAATGCCTACGAGCAGGAGTTGCACGACAATAATATCCGGCTTCAGATTATGGGCCAGTTTAAGCGGCTTCCCCTGCCTGTCCGGATGCGCCTGCAAAAAACAATGGATGCCACAGCACACTATACCGACCACACCTTTATTATTGCACTAAGCTATGGTTCGCGTACGGAAATTGCGGATGCAGCCAAAGCCATTGCTGAAAAGGTTAAAGCCGGCGAAATGAAAACCAAGGATATCGATGAGCAGTCTATTGCTGATCATCTTTATCTTCCGGGGGTGCCTGATCCCGAACTGATGATCCGGACCAGCGGCGAACTCCGACTTAGTAATTTTCTGCTCTGGCAGCTCTCCTATTCCGAATTTTATATTACCGATACCTATTGGCCCGACTTCCGCGAGGAACAATTTTTCCAAGCACTGGAAGCGTTCAATGATCGAGATCGACGCTATGGCGGCGTAAAGAAGAAGTAGTGACCTATGGATAAGAAAAGAATTACGATAGCACTTTGTATTGGCGTGGTAATCATTCTGGCCTTCTGCCTCATCCCCTGCAGCTGGCCGGTTGGTCTTATCGGCTTGTTGCTTTTTGCTGGCGTAGGCACTTGGGAATTTTATGGTTTACTCAATACCGTCGGCCTGAAAACATCTACAAAATGGGGCATCAGCAGTGGTCTTATTTTTGTTGTCGCCACGTGGTTCAATGCCCTGGGTAAGCACATCAGTTATCGCGGGTTCACCATTTCCGACAACATGCTTTGGTGCATTTTACTGATGGTCATTATTTCAAACTTTTTCCGAGTTCTCAGTTACCCTAATCTACGCAAGGGCCTCGATAGTTGTATGGGAACCATACTGGGATTGGTCTACGTACCCTTGCTATGGAGCTTCGTTATTCGTCTGTTTTTGCTCGGCGACCTTTCCAAACCCGGCTGGGCAGCCTTCTACGTGATACTCTGCATGAAAATGGCCGACTCCGGTGGTTATTTCTTTGGCACCCGCTTCGGAAAAAACAGACTCGCCCCGATTATTTCCCCGAAGAAAAGCTGGGAAGGATTGATCGGCGGCATTGTATTCTGTGTTATCGTCAATGTGATCTGGTGGATCGTTACCAAGGGACACCTTAACAGCGCTATTTCGTTCTCTCTTGTTGACGCTCTGGTACTCGGCTTCCTGTTTCCCATTGTCGGAACCCTTGGCGACCTGGTTGAATCCATGTTTAAACGTGCTGTCGATGTGAAGGACTCCAATACCATGGTCTATGGACTCGGCGGCATTCTGGATATGGTCGACAGTATTCTATTTGCCGCCCCCATGCTTTATATCTATATCGAACTCTTCCTCAAATAATACCGCAAGGATTACCCTATGCTCGAAATTCTCTACATCATCGTAATGATGTTATTCTTATTCGGAATCACCATTTTTGTTCACGAATGGGGTCACTTCATTGTCGCCAAGAAATGTGGACTTGTCATTGAAGCTTTTTCCATTGGAATGGGCCCCGCACTCTGGAAAAAAGAAGTCGATGGCATTGTCTATAAGATCGGAGCCTTTCCGATCGGTGGCTATGTATCCCTACCGCAGCTCGACCCAATTGGTATGGAAAAAATTCAGGGCGATAATGATGAGGGCGATCGAAATACCATGCCCGATATTTCTCCTTGGAAAAAAATTGCTGTAGCGGTGGCAGGACCATTTTGTAACATAATTTTTGCGCTGTTTCTTGCGGCAATTGTTGCCCTAAGTCCGTCCGACAAACTGGCAGAAGAAGACGGCGTTTTTGTGGCGCAGGTTGAAGAAGGCAGCAAAGCCTATGAAGCCGGACTGCGCGGCGGCGATGAAATCCGCGCCGTGAATGGAAACCCGGTGAAAAGTTGGTACGGTACGCGCGTTGAATGCCTGCTGGGCGGCGGAAAAGAACAGGAAGTTCAGCTTACAGTTAACCATATTGATCTTGGCCAGCGCACCATCAGTGCATCGGTCAATCATCCCGATAAATCTGCGGACCTGATTAATGGTGTTTCTCAGGCGTCCCCCTGCCAGGTTCTTGAAGTGGTCCCAGGCAGTGCAGCAGATGCGTCAGGCCTGAAAGCAAACGACATTATCATCAGCATCAACGATATTATGATTCAGGGTAACTCCCATTTCATTGACGTAGTGCAGGCCAATCCCGACACCGAAATTCCATTGGTAGTTGAGCGCGAAGGTACAATTGTAAAATTGGCTGTAACACCGAAATACGATGCTGAAAATGACATGGTCATGATTGGCATTCAGTTTGGCGGCGCCCTCTCCCTACCGTGGACGTTGACCGGAAATCCGATTGAACAGATCCAGAGTGATGCTTCCTCAATTTTAAGACTCCTCCAGGCACTCACCACTCCAAGTGAGTCTAAGCAGGCAGCTAGTGGACTCGGCGGACCAGTAGCCATCTTTACCATGATCTGGATTTCACTTAAAATGAGCCTGGTCACCGCCATTGGCCTGATCCGTTTCATTAACATCAATCTGGCCATACTCAACTTGCTTCCGCTGCCCGTGCTGGATGGCGGTCATATCTGCTTTGCATTATGGGAAGCAATTACCCGCCGCAAGGTGCATCCACATGTGGTGGCCACGTTGGTAAACGTTTTTGCAATCTTGTTGATATCCGCCATGCTGTTCCTATCCTGGCGCGATGTAGATCGTAACTGGAATGTCAGCCGCTTCTTCAAGAAAGCGCCGGCTGAACAAGTGGATATTCCTGCCGAGTAATCGACACCGATGAAGCGAACATACAAAAAGCGTTCCTTGTTTGACTTCAGAAAACTCGGTCAGTTTGTCTTTACGTTGTTCATTATTTTTATTGCGTACAAAATTCTTACGCCCCCCAGCGACGAAACCGCCCGAATCGTTGCGCCAGACGGATCCAAAACCGCACGGTTACGCACCTTCTATTATTACGACAATCAGCCGTCCTATAAAATCTACTATCGGGATTCTGGAAAGAAAGCATGGTTAAACCTGCTATACCTCCCTGCCTATACCAATGGGCCCTCATCAGGATTTAATGCTGATCTGGAATGGAGTTCCGATTCCACGCAGCTCGATTTCCTGATGAATGGGACATCCATTTGGTATCATATTTTTGAGTAATCCCGCTTCTTCCCGGAAGCGCGAACTGGTCACTTCCAACGGAAGAATTCCTGCGCTTCGCCGGAAGGTGGAATACAGATCAAGAAAGCATCACATATAAGAGCCCGCAGAGCCGGAGCAAAGCGGAGTGAAGCCCTCAAAGCCTTGCATGATGATGTAACCAGTGGCGACTACCCAGCCAAGGAACATTTGTTGAGCATGGAAGATGCAGAGTTTAAAAACTTCATCGACCAGCGCTGGATTAAGCATATTCCCTGAGGCGCTCAGAAAGCGTTGTAGTCCGGTCGCGGGATTCTGCCCGCGTTACAGCCAGATTCAGCGCTTTTTTTGTGCCCAGCACAATCACCAGCTGTTTGGCTCGGGTGAGTGCGGTATAGATCAGGCTCCGCTGCAGCAGGACATAGTGCTGTGTGTGCATTGGGATGACGACGCAGGGATATTCACTGCCCTGACTTTTATGAATGGTAATGGCATACGACAAAACCAATTCATCCAGCTCTCTGAAATCGTAGATGACTCTCCGTCCGTCAAAATCGACAGCAAGCTCAGACGTTTCGTTATCAATCGAATGAATACGACCAATGTCCCCATTGTAGACGTCTTTGTCATAATCATTTTCGGTCTGCATCACTTTATCGCCGGTGCGGTAGGTAATTCCAAACCGCTCCACCTCATCGCCCCTCGGATTCAATAGTTGCTGAAGGGTGATATTTAGATTTTTTGCTCCGAGATCACCCTTTTGCATCGGGGTTAGGATTTGAATATCCTCCATCGGGTTAAACCGAAACTTTTGGGGAATAGACTGCTTGATCATTTTACCGACCAGCTTAAGCGCCTTATCCGGTTCATCGGCTTCCACAAAGTAGCAATCGCTCGCTTCCCCGTCTTCGGGAAACTCAGGCATCTGCCCTTTATTAATCTTGTGGGCATTGGTGATAATTCGACTCGTGGCCGCCTGACGGAACACTTCGTCCAGATGCCCAACAGGAATAGTTTTTGAATGGATGATATCCTGCAACACCCGGCCCGGCCCGACCGAGGGCAGCTGATCCGAATCGCCGACTATCACAACGGCGGCGTGCAGCGGAACGGCATCCATCAACTGCGACGCCAGAACCACATCGATCATGCTCGACTCATCCACAATCACTACATCGCACTCCAGCGGATTATCCGCTTTATGAATGAATCCGCCGGTCCCCGGATTAAACTGGAGCAACCGATGAATGGTTTTAGCTTCCATACCAGTGGTTTCAGCCATGCGCTTGGCAGCACGTCCGGTCGGCGCACAAAGGGACACACGCATCTTCTTTGCTTTCAGCACCATTAAAACTGAATTTACCAATGTGGTTTTTCCTACACCAGGGCCACCGGTTACAACCATTACCTTGGATTCCACGGCCGTTTTCAGCGCATTGCGCTGCGCATTGGCCAATTCAATACCCGTTTTTTGCTGAACCCAAGCCAGTGCTTTCTCAAATTCGAATGCCGGACACGGATGCTTTCCTTTACTCAGGGTTTGCAACCGTTTAGCCAATTCAATTTCGGCAAAGTAAAGTTTTGGAAGATAGATTAAATCACGGCCTTTAAAATCGGTTCGTTGAATCAACCGTTCGGCCTCAACAGAATAATCGAGCGCCTTTTCAATGATTAATAAATCAATATCCAATAGCTCGCCGGTTTTAGAAAGCAGATCGTTTCGTACATAGGCGCAATGACCACTGGCCGTTACTTCGCCTAAAACAAACTCAATACCGGCCCGTGCGCGCAAATCGGAACCCTTCGCAATACCCAGCTTCATGGCAATCTGATCGGCAATTAGAAATCCGATGCCGCGGATATCCCGGGCGAGGCAATAGGGATCGCGCTGAACAATTTCAATGGCCTTATCGCCATAAATCTTGTGAACCCGAAAGGCGCGCGTTGTGCTGATTCCATGGCTGAAAAGGAATGCCATGATTTGCCGAACATTTTTCTGTTCGTCCCATGCTTTCTTAATATTGTCTTTCCGTTGCTTACCAATGCCCTCCACCTTCAGCAACTTTCCGGACGCGTTTTCAATGACGTCGAATACATCCCGCCCGAATGTTTGCACTAGGCGCTTTGCGTATTCCTTGCCAATGCCTTTAACGAGATCGGAAGCCAAATATTTTTCTATCCCTTCAAGGGTGTCCGGTTTGGACATGCGCATTTTTTCGGCTTTGAATTGCTTGCCATGGCGGGGGTCCGTAAGCCATTCGCCATCGCCTGCCATCCATTCGCCGGGATTGACCGTCGGCACAGTTCCAGTAACGGTCACCAGTTCCTTATGCCCGCGTACCTTTACCCGCAAAACGCAAAAGCCGTTTTCCTCGTTACGAAAAACGACCCGTTCAATCTGTCCGTCCAGCTTGTCCATCTAATATTTTTTCTCGTACTCGCCTTTACTGGATTTTTTATACGTCGTGAACCCAGCATTTTTAGCCCGATCATGCAGGCCGCTCTGGGAGCCACCGACACTGGGAGAGGAAAGTTGGCGGGCTATTTTACTACCGCATTCAGGGCATGCACCCAAAGCCTTCGCCTCCATGGTTTCGACCTCTTCGAAACCTACTTTACAGTGGGTACATGATTTTTTTGGGTCGGCGGCTGCGTATTCGCGAATGGGCATAATTATTTCCTTTGATCGATTGGAAAAGTTTTAGCATGTCTATCTGGCCTTGAAAAGCCAACCGAACAGGCAAATCAGCCTTTCTTGACCGGAACGTTGAATTTGACTGGCATTCTGCGGCGCACATCAAATATCCGTTTAATTTCCTCCGGACGAGCGACACTTCTCCCGATGAAGGCATCCCGATCGGCAGGATCCAAGGCATAACACGGTACGCCGTCGATATATACATGCGCCGGTGCCAATCCCTTATAGGGCTGACTAAAACGTACCAATGCAAATACGTGATCATCCGTAAAAGCAACGTAGGTTCTTACCCCAACGGTTTCCAACATTGAGCAAAGTACCAGCGTCTGGTCTTCACAGTCGCCCCCGCCGGCCAGCAACGTATTAATTGGTTTTTTTGCATGTTCAAAACCGTCTTCAGGATCGCTTACATAATGAATTTCATTGCTCACAAATTCCAGCAGTACCTGGGTTTTCTTCAGCTCATCATCCTGAGCTCTCACAACTTGATGCGTGGCCATAATATTGATCTGTGGATCGCGATAGTCGATCTTGCCCATATAGGTCATATAATTCCCGGCAATCAGCAAATTGGTTACATCCTGAATCGGGGCAATCCGAAATACCACCTGACCACACTGCCGAAGTGAATCCTTAATCCCCATGCGTCCATCGAGAATAGCCGTCCAATTATGAATCGTCACAAACAGGAAAATAAGCACCAGCATGGCCGTAACCACCTGAATCAATGCCTTTCGGAATACGATTAGTGAAATAAGCAAGCCGGCATATAATACCGTGACCGATATTAAATAGTTATGAATCACCCCTCCCAGAAACCGAAGGATAAACAATAAACAGAGGACAAAGAAAAAGCTGATCAGATAAGAACGGAACGGATGCAATGAATCTCTTTTATGCCTTCCCGCTGTATTAAAAAATGCAGCAATGAAAAGGAAAATGCCGCCTGCTGCCGAAGTCAGACCCATAATTTTGAATAAAAGGGAGTCCCAATAGAGAAAGGCCGCCAGACAAAATGTAATTAAATAAAGGGATACAATGGCAAAAGAAGCACGCTCATCGGTCGTTAAAGGACGTATTTCCCGGGCACGCTCGCGGCGCTTGCGAACCGGACTATCCTGTTCATCAACGTGTTGGTAATTAATTGTCATATAAAGAAACTAGTACCTTGAGAAATATACCAATGCAAGTGCTATCAGAAAATGGTAGACACGCAAAACTAGTACGTTTAAAAATTACCCAGTAATTTAATTTCACGGACGAGTGAAAAGCCAAATTTTTCCTTAACTGCTCCGATCATTTTCTCCGTCAACTGATACACATCAGCCGCCGAAGAATCCGGTTCAGCAATAATAATATTGGCATGTTTTTCAAACAGATGGGCCCCGCCCACATGAAAATTCTTTACCCCCGCTTCCTCCAGAAACCAGCCCGCCGCCTGACGGCGCTCTGCCGCGGAAGTCGGTTCAATATTCCGAAAAACACTTCCGGCGCATGGCATGGTCTTCCAATCAGGATGTTTGCTGCTCCGCAACTCAAGAATTCGCTCGCGTTCTGCTGTCATGATCTGGACATCACACCGCTTTACCTTAAGTACAGCATCCAGCACAACGGCTCCCGTTTGCTTTAAAACAGACGAGCGATACTCAAAAGCCAGTTCGTCAGCCGTAACCTCTCGAATGGCTCCGTTGAGTTCCATTAAGCGAACCGATTTAATCACATCGCCGATTTGCTGGCCAAATGCGCCGGCATTACCCGCAATGGCACCTCCTACAGTCCCCGGAATGCCGCTACAATATGATATATCGCCCAAGCCGTGTTCAACAGACAGTCGTGCCAAATCATCCAGCAACGTATTGCCTGAAACCCGGATACGGCTTCCGTCAAATTCCACATGCGGTTTATCTTCCGAGCAAAAGCGCAGGACCACGCATGGCAAGCCTTCATCCGAAACCAGCAGATTCGACCCTTGGCCAATGACAATAAAATCAAAGTCTGACTTAACCAGCAAAGCAGCCGTTCTTCCTAGCGCATCTGGCGTCTTACAATCAATCAGGGCTCGGCACGGGCCACCGAGCTTAAACGTGGTATAATCACACAGATCGACATGGGTTTTAACCGTCGTATCCGTAGGCAGCTGACTGATAATGTTTTTATTCATGATGCTTTCTTCCGCAAAATTCTGGTCATACTAATCCTCCCTAGGCTAATTTCCAAGTCACCATGATCAAAGAAATCACATCCAGCATCAATCCCATCGTCAAACATTTGCGGGCGCTTGCCAGTTCTAAAAAAGCAAGGCAGGAGTCCGGCACCTTTATTATTGAAGGCTCACGCGGCATTAAAACCCTGCTCGAACATGAAAGCAGGCAATATACGCTGGAAACCATCGTGATCTCCAATGACTGGAAGCAGGCAATTAACCTGCCGGATTCGATTGAACGAATTAAAATGCCGGCGCCTCTTTTCCAAAAGATTTCCGACGTTAAGAATGCCCAAGGCATTCTCGGAGTCGTGCGCCACACCCCCTACCCGTTTGAATTCTTCCCCGATACCCGAAACTACCTTCTACTCGACAGCCTGCGAGACCCTGGAAATCTTGGCACGCTGATCCGGTCAGCCGTAGGTTCCGGCTTTGACGATATCCTCTTGTATGGCGACTGCGTGGAACCCTTTAACCCCAAAGTAATCCGTTCCACCATGGGCACCTTTGCCTTCGCGAAGATATGGAATATTGGTGACGATGAAATCGGCGACCTGCTGAAAAAGGAATATGATCTGTGTGTCACATCAGGAGCTGAAGGCGACAATCTCTACACCACGCAGTTTGGAAAAAAGAATATCCTAGTGATCGGATCTGAAGCGCACGGGGTATCTGATGCCCTATTTGCTCGAGCGTCTCGAAAAATAACCATTCCACTAGCTAGTGAATGCGAGTCCCTTAACGCTGCCATTGCCGGTAGTGTCTGTATGTTCCAGATGCGGAACGGCTAAATTCACAAGCGCGAGGTTGGTTGATAAGGCTGAAGTTCTGCAAAAGGCAAACGGCTGTCCTGTTTTATTTTTGCGATCCTATACGCCAAAAGTTTATCAGCTTTATTTTCTCTTTATCATTGGTCGCAATAATTCGATTCATCGAATCCGTCACCATCAACAAATAACCACCGTATACTTTGGAGGTATCAGCTGTGACGCTGCCCTCGTAGAGGTTCATCGCAGACGTCTCATACTTTTTACCGCGTCCATCAAACTTGATATCTTCATCATGCTCATGGCGGATCAGCTCGTCGCTTTCAGAAAAAAAGAAAACATGCATATTCAATGGAAGTCCCGAGCTGAATCCTGATGTATATCTCAAGCGAGACTTGAAGAAAAATGTCAATCGCACATCTGCTCCACGTACTCGTGACGATCTCAAAAGCAATTTGCTTTCATTCATGCGTAAAATACAGAAGCTCCCCGGACGGGTTCGGAAATATTTCAAGTCTCATCATACTACCTATGCGACCGCATGACTGTCATTAACATATTTAGACACCGCATTAATAAATGCAAGAGCTGCTCGAAGAGATCAATATCAAGATGATCGAAGCTGATTCATTTGAGTGCGGCAGGTCGAGACGCCCCAAAAATCGGTCTCATTTTTAAGCAAATAGCAGAATTCATAACAACGATTCTAACTGCGACGCAGTTGAATCCCACTCAGAAATGGTCCGCGTACTCAACCACGCTTATAAGAAATACTTCATGGGACATCATCTGCATCCAACTTCAGACGGAGGTCAGCTCCTGCTCATCTGAGGAAAATCCAACTGCTTTTTTAGGATGATCGCCTTGAGATCCTTATGCCCGCTACCCCCATGGCGATGATCGAAAGGAGGGCCCCGATGTGGAAGACGCAGTTTTTTGCGCGCGGGTCGGGAACCTTGCACAGCGCTTCGTGCAGGGATTCAATCTGCTTGGCTTT
>JADGFE010000207.1 GCA_016744085.1 Kiritimatiellales bacterium
TGTCATATTACTTGTATGCCATCCTGATTTCAGGCCATTTCAAACTTTCAGGCAAAGCGAAAACCTCACGTGCACCCACTGATTTGGCGGAAGACCCGTTTTTTTTGGCAGGAACCGTACTGACTTCAAACAGTTCATTCCGGAGCGATTCAATATAGGGTTCGTTTTTCGGAGCAACAAAAGCGGCAAGTCCAACCTGATGACCTCGGTCAGCAAGCTGCCGCATGCGCTGATAAATCAAGCGATGACCTCCGGCGATTTCACTATGCGGCAGACGATTGGCTAAAAATAGAATCTTCATTAGTTGAGTATGATAGCTAATCTGCTGAACAGTTACATCTAAAAAATAGTTGCGTAGTCTTTCTAATCTACGGATAATAATTTTTGTAATAAATGAGTGGTTCGGACAGAATGTTCTGAACGAAGAAATCTTATACTAGGAGAGTAAAATGAAGCGTGTTGCACTTAGTTTGTTGGCCTTGACTGTCTGTATCGGTTTTTCCGGATGCAAATCCAAACCGAAGATGGATTCAGATAAAACCATGTTCGATTCCATGCAGGAAGAAGTTGGGAAGATTACGGAAAAAGGTGGTATGGCTTCGGTAGGACTCGGAGAATCCCGAAATACACAGCTGGCAATTACCAAAGCGAAAGTAGAAGCCCGTAAAAATTTGGCGCAGCTAGTTTCTGTGAAAATCGAAAATCTGGAAAAAGCATTCATCGAAGAAATTGGCGAAGCCAGCGGATCCGAAATGAATGAATTGTTCAGTTCAGCTACGAAGCAGATCACTTCACAGACGCTGCAGGGTACCATTCCGAAAGAGCAGAAGTATGAAGTGAACGCCGGTATTACCACCGCTTATGTACTTATGGTGCTAAATCCTGAAGTGCTTCACGATTCCCTTAAAAATAATGACAAGAAGCATCTCTACGAACGTTTCCGTGCCTCGAAAGCCTTCGAGGAACTCGACAAGGAAATGAAGGATTATGAAGAAGCTGAGCGTCAAGGTATGCTCGGAATGTAGTTTCTCATTAACTAAAGTTTGTAAACGGGGCTTGAATTCAAAATTCCAGCCCCGTTTTATATGCCCATGAAAATTCTAGGACTTGAAAGCTCGTGCGATGAAACTGCTGCCGCCATTGTTGAAAATGGTCGCAAGGTTTTATCCAATGCCATTTACTCTCAAATAGAAAAGCATCGTCCCTATGGCGGTGTGGTGCCGGAGATTGCCTCGCGCAATCATGTGGAAAAACTGCCGGGTATTATTGAAGAAGCATTAAAAGATGCCGGGGAAACCTACGACTCCATCGATGCGATTGCGGTCACGTATGGCCCCGGACTGGCTAGTTCATTGCTCATCGGCTTTTCTGCGGCCAAGACCCTGGCGCACCGTTTAAATAAACCGCTGATCGGGGTGAACCATCACGAAGGCCATCTGCATTCGGTCTTTATGAAGGAAGATGCGCCAGCTGAAAAAGACGTGTATCCCATGCTGGGACTGCTGGTTTCTGGCGGGGACAGCAGTTTGGTGCTGATGCATGGAACGGGAAAGTATGAACTGCTTGGCAGTACAATTGATGATGCAGCCGGCGAAGCACTCGATAAAGCAGCCGCTGTACTCAAGCTCGGTTATCCGGGCGGCCCGATCATTCAAAAAACGGCGGAAGGCGGAAATCCGAAAGCAATCCGATTCCCGCGCGGTTTGGATGGAATTGATCGTGGCAAGTGGATTTATAAATATGACCGAGATCTATGTTTTAGCTTTAGTGGGCTGAAGACCTCATTGCTTACCTATGTGAAAAAGATGGATCATGAACCGGTGGGTGATGAGCTGCGGGATATTGCCGCGAGTTATCAGGAAGCCGTTGCTGATGCTTTGACGATTCGCGTTAAACGGGCGCTAGAACGCTTCCCGGTTAAAAGTTTTTCCTGCTCTGGCGGGGTTTCCATGAATAAGATTCTGCGCGAAAAACTCACGAATCTTTCCGAAGTAACCGGTATTCCGCTATTACTTTGTCCGCCGTCGCTCTGTACCGATAATGCGGCCATGATTGCCGGGGCGGCCTATGAAAAAGTGCGCATGGGCAAGGTCGATAAAGAGCCAATAGATGTGAATCCCAACCTTAAGCTCGCCGACTGGGACTAACCTTTTCTACCTACGAAGATCGGAAGAGCACGAAGAAATTAAACTTTCTATTTTTTAGATCTGCGTACTCTGCATTATCTGCGGTTTAAACATTCAGCAGAAAGGTCAACGCCGGGTTGACTTGCCATAGCCGAATCCTTATGGTTTGCGGCCAATTTTCAGGAGAAGATCATGAGCGAAGAACTTTCAGGAAACGAATATCGTCAGCAGCGAATCGAGAATATGAACAAGCTCGAAGAGGCCGGGTTTCCAGCTTTTGGAGAGGCTTTTGAGCGCACCGCGCGTCTGGATGAACTGCATGCAAATTTTGAAGAAGAAAAAGCCGTTCGTGCCTGCGGTCGGATCGTTGCTCTTCGAAAGATGGGAAAAATGGCGTTTGCACATATTTCCGATGGATCAGCGAAGTTTCAGCTTATGGTTAAAAAAGATGTCATAGGTGAAGAAAACTTTGCGGCGTTCAAACTGCTCGATCTCGGCGATATTATTGGGGTGTCGGGCGACATGTTTATCACGCGCACCGAAGAGCAGACCATCCGCGTCGGCGAATGGAAACTGCTATCCAAAGCGTTGCTTACACTTCCCGAAAAATTCCATGGTCTCACGGACAAGGAAACCCGCTACCGTCAGCGCTCATTAGACCTTATCTCTAACCCGGAAGTGATGGATCTGTTTAAAAAGCGCACGCAGGTTCTGCGTGAAATTCGCAGCTTCCTCGATGGGCGCGGCTATAACGAAGTTGAAACGCCCATGTTACAGCAGATTCCCGGTGGAGCGGCGGCCAAGCCATTTAAAGCACATTACAATGCGCTGAATGTGGACGTGTTCATGCGTATTGCTCCTGAGCTCTACCTGAAACGCCTGATTGTTGGCGGCATGGATCGGGTTTACGAAATGAATCGTAACTTCCGTAACGAAGGTCTCGACCGCACGCATAACCCGGAATTTACCTGTTTGGAAATCTATCAGGCATTCGGCGATATGCGCACCATGCAGGAGTTGATTCAGAGTATGTTCACGCATCTGGCTAAAACTATCTTTGATAAAATGGAATTCGAGTGGATGGGCAATACCATTAATTTGGAAACCCCATGGCGGGAAGTGCCGTATCACGATCTCGTTCGCGAGCACTTGGGTGCAGATTGGTTCGAGAAGAGCCTCGATGAAGCCAAGGCCAAGGCTTCAGAACTTGAAGTGCATGTTGACGAGGGGGCTGACTTCAAACAAGTCACGCACGAAATCTACGATAAGACTATTGAAGGAACGCTTATTCAGCCAACCTTTATTACCCGCTTGCCTGCAGAGTTGGTTCCGTTGGCCAATCCGTGTTCTGACGATCCGGAACTTGTCGATGTCTTTGAATTGATCATCGGTGGCAAAGAAATTGCCCCTGCGTATAGCGAGCTGAACGATCCAATCGAACAACGCAAGCGTTTTGAAGAGCAGGCGGCCGGCGACGGATCCAAGATTGACGAGGATTTTCTTTCCGCCCTGGAATATGGAATGCCTCCGACCGGCGGAATGGGCATCGGCATCGACCGGTTGCTTATGCTGTTGACCGGTTCCGATGCCATCCGCGACGTCATTCTCTTTCCACAGCTTAAGCCGCGCGGGTAGAGCGATTTAGTTCATTATTAAAAGGTGAAGTCCAATGCCGGCAATGGCGGCTCCAATGTAGCGGAGAAGCTGTTGCCCATTATTTATTTTGTCAGCAATGATGCCCACAAGTACACCGGCAATATGAATGCCGGCGGTGCCAACCACAAAGCCAGCGGCATAAAAAGCCGGTTTGGAAATATGGGGCATTTCGGTTCCGTGAGCATGACCATGGAAGAGGGCGAAAAATCCTACAAATAGCATAACAATCAGTATTGGTAGTTTTTTGTTGGCAGCAATTGAAATGCCCAACACCAGTACAGAAACAGCAATGCCCAGCTCGACCCATGGTTTTTTCATCTACAGGCCCTTTAGGCTTTTATGGGGATCGGCGTGCTACCGCCTTAAACATCGCGACGAATGGATCGGATGGACAGATCAGCAACGGGCGGCGCGTCA
>JADGFE010000019.1 GCA_016744085.1 Kiritimatiellales bacterium
AGAAAGGGTCTATTTTAAAGGAAAATCTCCTGTTTTCAGGGGTTAGGGGCATAAAAGGGCAGCATACTACCCACCGATTCTGCGGAAGAGGCTTAAAAGTAGGGTTTATGCGGGACATTCAACAGCGGTGAATATCCCATCATTGTTCGTGTTATCCTCTTCCCACCTATTCGAGCGACAGGCTTATAAAGCGCAAATGAAGGCTTGTTTTTATGGCGCGAAAGGAAGAGTTGGAACTGCTGCTGGACTGTAGAACACTGGAGCTGCTGATGTGCAAACCCGACTCATGGATGTATGGGGAGATTCAGAAGGATATCAAAACTTTGGAAAACAAACTGGCCAAGCAGAACAAGCAGTTTGGCTGAAATTTCTAGCGGTCGACTCCGCTCAGTTCTCGGGAAAAGAAATAGTCCTGCAAATACCGCCCCGGTTCGGGAAGATTGTGCAGATCATATTCCTTGATCAGTTGGCAAGGATAATAGCCCATACGGTCATGCTTGGTACCGTACCGGCTTTCCGGGTCGGGTTTGGATTGTTGCCCTTTCCAAATCTCGAACTTCTCGGTATCAAGGTTGGCAATATATCCCCATTCGCAGAACAGGCTGTTATGGATGAAGTCCGATGCATCCGGCACAAACATCAGCTTGCCGTCCAGATAGGGTTCCATGGTCCCCTGCAATGGCTGATAAAGATCGTAGATATTCTGGAGGCTTCCTTTGTATTCCAGATTTGGGAATGCCCTCCGTACTTCTGTCTCGGCCATGTTGGTATATTCATTCAGCTGGCGCTGTTCCGGAACCGCAACAAGTCCTTCAACTCGGTCGAGTACCACGTTCCAGTTTTCCACGTCCCTGAGTTCGCGTAGAATTTTGAGTCCCAGCGTGTCGGGATGGGAATCCGCATGGTTGTAGATGAGTTTATCGGCCTGGTTCAGCCTGAATCCGTAAGTTCCTCTTGTAGACATTTTTTATCACCACTCCAAAGGGAGTGCTGCGGTTTTATAGGTTTGCCCCCGTTTCGCTGGGAGTTTGTAGATATAAAACAACCCCCGGTGCCTAGGGGAAGGCGACCGGAGGTCTGGGCCGGCACGGACGGGGTTGTTGGGGTGATCCAAATCGGCTTGCAGGGAAAGTACATACATCCATTACGTTGTCAATCCCGACAGAATTCCTGACTCTAGTATTTTTTACTATGTAGTAAAATTCCCCACAAGGAGCTGGGTTGACAGCCCCGTTCAAAAAGGTGCATGATTTTTGCACAATTTAAATGTGATTTGCGTTTAGCGCAGTTTGTTTCGTCTGAAAACGACCAATTTACAACTCGGAAACAACTGGCTCAAGGCGCGCCCGCTCGGGCGTGGCCTCAGCTGGTTTTCCGAGTGGGGCTTGGTCGTCCCTCAGACGATGGTCAGTTTGGGGTTGCGCCTCTTTTTTTGAGGGAGTTTGGGTAAGGAGAAAAGGCATGAAAAGAATATTAACTGGCATAGTTTTTACATTCTTATCGGGCGGAGTTTTTGCAAGCTCTGTTTCCGAAAAAACTGTGACTGGAGTTGAGCCGCTGGCTCATATTTATGATTTGGAGACTCTGCTGGTGGACTGTCAGGATCAATTCCTCCCGATTGCGCCTCCTGACGAAAACGTATATCTGCACTCAGGCAACCCGGTTCTGCCGGTGGAGTGGGATCAGTTCCCTCAAGAATTTAAAGCAGGCATGATGGCGGAAATCGATGAAAATGAGTTTCCACTTTATCGTGTAAGTATCTATGAGGATGCCGCCACGCGAGAGACTGTTTTTTTGAATGGACTGGGCGTGGAGGTATACCGATTGGCTCCGGTTCAGGATTACAATCCGTATGCCTATCAGATGAATAGACTGGGCATTACTAGCTTTGCGGAATTTGAACCTTATTATGAGTGGATTTATGACCCGGCGAAAATCGCGACGACCTACCAGCTGATCCCTACGCAATTCTACGAAGGTTATCAGGCTATTCAGACGGAGATTCGTGCTGAGGAAGCGGAGATTCGCTTGCAGGAAGAGTTGGCCAGAAAGGCACTAGAAGGCCCAGAGGTTCTTACGGATGTTTTACTGGAAATCAAGAAGTCTGCCAGCGGCGTGGCGGAACTGAATGTCCGATGGCCGACAGGTTTTTCTGATACGCTCGAAATTTATTCAGCATCGGACTTGGTTTTGGACGACTGGCAGTTTGCGCTTCAGGGCATCGTTACGGCTGGTGCGACCAACTATACTTGGGTGGATGCCGATACCAGTGGATCAAAACGCTTTTATGTGGCAGGAAACGCCGACGTTGATGAGGACAATGATGACCTCCCTTCATCCAGAGAAAAATTTATCTATAAGACCAATCCATTGCTGGCCGATACCGAGGGGGACTCAATGTGGGATGGCTTTGAAGTTCTTCATGGGCTGGATCCATTGCGCTGGGACGCAAGCGATGACCCGGACATGGATGGATTTACCAACCTTGAAGAATTTCTGAACGGAACAAACCCTTTTGTTCCCGATGTAATGAGAAGCTCTCTTCCATACACAACGGGATTTGAGCCAACGGAATCTTATCTGACTGGTGATCTCAATCAGCAAAACGGATGGATAGGTACACCGAATAAAGCACTGGTTCAAAGCATTAACGTTGCGGCGGGGTCGTATGCGGTCTCGCTGAACGATAATGCTTCGGCAATACACTGTTTTGATTCCTCCGCCAATGCGGTTGATACAACGGCGAGTCTTTACCTTTCCGGCACCAGCAGCTTCCCACCGGCTCGGCTCCCTGCCGAGGCGACCACGCTAATCGCATATGACTCGACAGCGGGACTAATGGCGTTTGATGGAGATGGCGCGGGAGGCGGTGATTGGGAGCTTATTCCCAATACGCTGCTTCCAGATCAGTGGGTCACGGTTACGATTTCGCAGAACTACAGTAATAAAATCTGGAGCGTAAGCGTCGGTGGTGCCGGCTCATTGTCCAATCTTGGATTCCGGGACGGTTCTGCTGATTTTATCGACTCGCTTGTTCTGGAGGCAGGTTCCGGCGCATCCGCCGGTCTGGACGCGGTTTCGGTTCAGGCAACGAATTAAGCATAACTGGAAGATGATTATGAAACATTCCCTTTTTAAGGCTCTCTCTATTTTGTTATCCAGCGCAGCTTTTTGCGGCGCGATGGAAGTAACAACCGCGCAGGTGATGAAATTCGGCGGCGCAGGCGATGAAAATGAACAGTTCAGCATTCCGTATGGACTGGCTGTAAATCCCCAGAATGGCGACATCTGGGTTTGCGACACCGGGCACCAGCAAGTCAAACGTTTCACGGAAACCTCGGTTTATATCGACTCCTTTGGTGGTTCTGGATCGGCTCAGGGCTATTTTCATTCACCCCACGCCGTGGCCATCAGTCCTTCGGGCAGTGATCTGTATGTGCTGGACTCGGGAAACCATCGCGTTCAGCAGTTCGCCATCAGCACGAACACGACCCCCTCTTTTGTGCGACTATGGGGAGGCAAGGGGCACGAAAATGAAAACCTCTATTATGCACGTGATATCGAAGTGGATACAGACGGCAATGTCTGTGTGCTGGACTCTGGTAATGGTTGCGTAAAATCGTTTACTTCAAACGGTGTGTATATCGCAACGCTCGGCAGCGAGGTGGATTTTAAAAACCCATATGGCCTTTGTGTAGATGCCGATAAAAATATCTTTGTAGCAGACATGGAAAACAGCCGAATTGTGAAGTTGAATCCGGACGGTTCGCTCGCATGGACTGTCGGCGAAAAAGGCAGTGGTGCCGGAGAGTTCCGTTTCCCCCGCGATGTGGCGGTAGACACTCTAGGCAATATTTATATAGCCGACACTGATAATAGCCGCATTCAGATGTTGGATTCGACGGGACGGTATGTACGACGTTTTGGTTGGTTCGGGGAATTTGTTCGCGTTCAGTCGCTGGAGATGGTCGACGATGATCGGCTTTTGACCATCGACTCCAACACACACCGGATTCAGGCTTATGATGTGGGACAGATTATTTCGGATGCATTCGCGTTAAACGACAGTTTTTCACCTGACGGAGACGGCGAAAACGATACGGCGCAGTTCCGTTATCACCTTTCGGAGCCATCGGAGGTTTCGATTAAAGTTTATAATCGTTCGGACGATCTTGTCGCCACATTGCAGGAAGATGTTTATTCCGCCATGCAGGTAAACAGCATCTCGTGGGACGGAATGGACAGCTTCGGAAATCCGGTTCCTGCAGGACGGTATGAGATACGAATCCTAGCGCATAATCCCCTGACCGGAAAAACCACCACGATCAGTCTGTATGTGGATGTGGTTTATCCCTCGGATGATCCGCAGATTGAGGTTAATCCCGGACGGCTCAATTTTTCGCACACGCTCTAACGTTTGAAGAAGGCTTTGGCTATGATGAAAAACAAAACAAAATATTTCCTGTACCTTGCTATCTCGCTCTCGTTGCTTTCTCCGGCTTTTGGAGCAAAAAAGCGAACGGAATCTAGTAAACTAGAAGAGACGGTTTTGCTGAATGGCCGCCGCTTTGTTCCGCATAAGGAAGGTCGTGAGTTTGTAACCCGAAAAGAGGTTGCAACAAAACAGACGGGGGAAGCGACATCCCGGATCCCGGAAAAAAAACGACTCGCTAAAGGCGAGCGTTCGCTGGCCCGGCTTCAAAAGCTGAAAGAGCGCATTGAAGGGAAAAAGACGAAGCATTCACATGTCATTCTCCAGCTTGACGAGGTTCCAGATCGGGCGAAGAAGCAGGAACTGAAAAAGGCAGGGATTCACCTTATTGAATATCTGCCCGGCAAAGCATGGTTGGCCCGGATAGACAAGAACAAGGCCGACCAGATACTAAAGCGCAAGGAAATCCGCTGGGGCGACTCGCTTCAGCCAGCGGATAAGGTAGAGCAGCGGATGCGTGAAAAAGGAGTGCCTTCATGGGCAAAAAAGAAGGGGCGAGTTGAGATTATTGTTTCCGTTTTTGATGGCGCATCAATGGATCAAGTTCGTTCCGAACTGGAAGCAATGAGTGTTCAGGTTCTGCTGTTTAACGAAGCGATGCAGTCTATGACGGTTTCCTGTTTGGAAAGCGATATGGATGCCATTGCCCAGTTGGATGCCGTTCGAAAAGTGGCCGCACCAGCTCCGCCCCCGGCGGCTTACAACGGCGAAGCCCGTCCGCAAATTTCAGCGGATGTTCTACAGGGCATCCCCAACAATCTGTCTGGTAACAATGTGGCTGTGGGCATTTGGGATGAAGGATTGGTTGCGTCGCATCCCGACTTCGGTGCGCGAATTGTAGAAGGTGATTCTGTTGCCGTTGAGGTACACGCAACGCATGTGGCGGGAACCGTTGGCGGAAGCGGCCTCCTGAGTGAAAGTCTGGGAGGAACGGCGTTTCAATGGCGCGGCATGGCTCCCGGCGCAACGCTATTGAGCTTTGATTGGAATTTCGCTGGCAGTGACCCGACTGCTGAATACGAAAATGCTATCAACAGCTACAATCTCGATATTTCTCAGAACTCCTGGGGAATCAACATGGAGGCGGCCGGACGCGATTATTACGGGCAGTATATATCAAGCTGTGAATTTTTTGACCGCTTTGTGCGTGGCGAACTGGGCCGCCGAATTCCAATCTGTTTTGCAATGGGCAATGATCGAAGCAGTACAACAGTTCCTCCGCTCGGTCCGGGTACTTATCAGTGCGTCGCTCCGCCAGCTACCGCAAAAAACATTATCAGTGTCGGTGCGACAGGGCTTTATCCAACTGAAATGGCTTCATTCAGTAATGTCGGGCCGACCAGTGATGGCCGTCTCAAACCGGAAATCGTGGCTCCCGGTGTAAGCATCAAATCCACTATTCCCGGAAATGTGTATCAGGAATCAAACGGAACCTCTATGGCGACCCCGGTGGTTTCCGGCGTGCTGGCTCTGCTTATGGAGCGAACTCATCTGGAATTTGGAGATCTGCGCTTGTTGTCATCCACCTATAAAGCTTTGCTCTGTCATTCCGCGCAGGACATCCAGCAGCCCGGCCCCGACTATCAGTCCGGTTACGGACTGATTCAGGCGGATGCTGCGGATGAACTGCTCCGTACCCGGAACTTTCTTGAGGCGGCTCTGTCCGATCAAGCGGAAGAAGACACCTTTAAGATCACGATCTCGGAAGAAGAGACGGAACTCAAAGTTACGCTGGTATGGGATGATTATTACGGCTCCACGCTGATCAACGACCTTGACTTGGAGCTGGTTGCACCTGACCAAACGGTATATTTGCCGTGGGTGCTTGATCCCGCAAATCCTTCTGTCGCCGCCAGCAACGGTGTGGATTCCGTCAACAACATCGAACAGGTTTATGTTTCTGATCCCACGCCGGGCGAATGGACAGTCCGCGTAAAAGGTACCGTCCTTCCGTATGAGCAATCCTACTCGCTGGTTTCCGGGCAACTGCTTTCCGGCGGTGTGAATGTGCAGTCGCTGGCTGTGCAGAATCACGGCAAATCACCACTGGTAATCTCAAATATTACCTCTGTAGCAACATGGATCGATCTGGGTAACCGAAACTTCACCGTTCCAGCGGGTGAATCCCGTGGCGTTCTGGTTTCGATCCAGCCGGACGGACTTGCGGTCGGATCGCATGACAGCTCCATTGATATCCATTCCAACGATCCGAACACCCCCGTTCAGACCGTTCCAATCAACCTGGAGATTGTTGCCGCAAATCAGCCCCCGGCGGCTCCTTCTGAACCCGTTCCGCAGAACGGTGCATCCAGCCAGCCGCCGGAAGTTGGCCTCTCATGGGTTGCTTCCGACCCCGACGCAATAGATTCGCTCACATTTGACGTTTATCTTGGAACTGTTTCCGGCGAGCTGACGCAGATTCGAGACGGCTTGGAGAATCCGTCAACCGTCTACCAATACCTCGCCTTTGACTCCGCCTACTATTGGCAGGTGGTGGCCAAAGACAGCCAAGGCGCGGTAACCGCCAGCCCGGAATGGACATTCACTTCGCTTACCGCCGCCGGGGACGCCGATGGTGACGGATTAACCAATGCCCAGGAACGTGAAGTCGGCACCAATCCGTATCGCGAAGATACCGATCTTGACGGCCACTCCGACCACTATGAGCGGATGACCGGATCCGATCCGCTTGACGCAACGAGCACTCCGGAAGCCCTGATTACGGTCTTCTACGAGGACTTCAATGATGGTCTGCTGGATGACTGGTACCAGACATCCGCCTTTACCGCCGGTTGGCAGCTTCAACAGGCCGTGCAGCATTCGGCACCGTATGCCCTGTCGATTACTGGAGGTGATAACGGCTCCGGTGGATTTTACGGCGAAGTTTCCAACGGCCTGATTCAGGTCGATGCGCTTGCCCGATATGTCCTCTCCGGTTGGATTCAGGGCAATGGAAAATTCATTGTCTATGAATATGATGTCAATGGACAACTCATCGGACAAATCGCATCCGACATAGTAAGTTCGAGTGGGTTCGAACAAATCCGGCTCATCCTTGAGAGCGGATCGCAAACCGCGTCCATCCGGGTCGCGCTGGTTGGCCTCAACGGTTCTCCAGCCTATTTTGATGACCTCAAACTCGAACGTGCCGGAAGCACCATTTTGTATCTTAAATAGAGGAATAACAGGAAAACGAGAATGAACACATTAATTAGATATTTTATTACAGGCGTAGGTGCGCTTCTTGCACTGACTGCTTCCGCGCAAACGAATCTGGTTTATGCGACCAACACGATGCAGGTTACGCAGGTCAATATAATCCAAGCTTTGTCACAGACAAATATAACTCCTCAGAGCGCCTCTCCCACAGTTGTTGCCGCAATTGCTGAAAAAAGTTTGTCAGCAGTTGCGACCAACATCATCGTGCCTTCGTCTTTGAATGTTCAGGGGGCATTACCATCGGTTCAGGGTGAACTTGTTTCGTTCAGCGAACTGGGAGTTACCGGGCGAACCGGAATGGTTACCAGGGCGACTGCAGTTCCGGAGGCAAAGATCGCTGTAAAAAGGGCTGATGGATCAATTGACTGGGTGTCCTCGGAAACGGCAAAGAATCTTCTCTCCAGTGGCGAAGCGGCTTCCCCGCTGATTAACGAGGTCTCTGTGAGCCAAAATCTGGAAACTCGTACACCGGGCACTTTTCGCGCAACACCCAGAGCGTACAGCCCACAGATTGTTGCGGAGTCAACTGCGTTGGGCTTAACCCCGACTGGTAGCTGGCAGGAAAACTTTGAAGACCCTGACTCGGAACAATGGGTGCTATATGCCTCCGACAATTCTAAAGCAGCCGTCCGAACCTCAAACGCGAATTCCGGTCATCATGCTTTGCTTTTGGAAGCAGGAGAACAGGTTCAAAGCCCATTTATCCCAACAGGTCCACGCCGGAGCATTGCTGTGCTGGCATACTTGAGTGGCCAGGCTTCTATCTTCGTAGAGGAATATAGCGAAAACAAACAGCTTATCCTCACTCACGAAACCAAGGACTATCAAACGACGGACTATCAAAAGTGCGGACACAGATTTGAACGCGCTCCAGAAACCGTCTTCATTCGTATTGTGATCTCCAACACCGGTACATCCGAACTCGGCGTGGATGACCTCCTCGTTTACTAAGGTTCCATATCATGAAAAAGTTTTTTGCATTCATTGTATTAGTGCTGCTTGGCCTTTCGGCTCAGGTCAACGCCTCTGTTTCTTGGCGGTATGAAAGTGGCGTCTACGGATCTTTTGAAGCTCTTGATGGGGTTTGTTATTACGATATCGAGCTGCAGAACAACGACCAGAACAACTCCGTTTTTCTTGAATTCGCCACCTATTATGACGGGAATCAGGTTGATTATTTCAGTGGTAACCTAGGGCCTTACAGCTACACGCCAGTCCCTTTTTCATGGAATAATATCCCGGAAGGCCAGCACACTATCGGAGTGGACATCTATGTAAATGGTTCTTTTTGGGATTCATTTGTCTTTACAAGAACATGGGTTGGAACACCAAACGTTTATCTAGATCAACTTTATATTACTCCGAACCAGACGGAAGCGGGAAACCCATTTGACCTTGTAACCTCCATTCAAAACACCGGCAACGGTGCTCAGGATGTTGTTCTCGATATTTTTCTTCAGTATGGAAATGAACCAGAATTTCAATCAGGAGAGGCTTCATTCACGGCATGGCCGAACCGGTTATATGCGTCTCCCCCGAAAACAGTCGCCTTGTCATATGAAAACGGCGCATTCCCGGCGGGAGATTATTCGTGGCGGGCAGAGCTGAGGAATCATTCTTCATCGCCGATTTACCTTTCAAAAACCTTCACGGGAACACCCGACCTTGAGTTTGGGACGGTAACGGCGTTACCCGCCAATCCTGTGGCGTTGCAGGCATTCGACCTGAGTGTTGATCTCTATAACTATGGAACTGCTATTGCGGAAGGCATTACAGTGGAAGTGTATGACGGAAGCACCCAGATTGGGTCCTTCTATCTCGCCACGGTTGATCCTCGTTATTATTACCCACTTACTTTCTCTATTCCAGAAAACTACCTGTTGGCGGGAAGCCACTCTTTCTGGTTCAAAGTAGCGGGACAAAGCATTTCTTCAGCAGCTCTCAACATGAGTGTAGACGGAGATCCTTCGCTTTATTTCGAGCCATGCACGATGACTCCTTCCAATCCGAAAGCGTTCGAACAGTTTGAACTGGTTGCTCCTTTGCTCAACGAGGGAGGCGCAACTGCGGAAGGGGTTGTTGTGGATCTGTTTTATGACGGTGCTGCCATCGTGGAATACGACCCCACGGATATTCAGCCCCTGAGCGGAATAAATTATACGCTAACGATTCCAAGCACATTTGTTTCTCCGGGAACCCATACTTTTATTTTTGAGGAAAGAGGATCGTCTCCGCTGAATCAGGTTTCCATTACGCACACCTATGCGAACAACGGAACTCCTTCTCTGACCTTCCCAGGCGGAATCACTTTTGACCCTGCGGGTATCAGCGAACCCTTTACTTCCTTTACTACTGAGACCGTAGTCGAAAACAACGGCACCGGTTGGGCGGATGATGTCATTATCCTGTTGAAAGTGAATGGAACAACGTATGGTCAATACGGATCAGCATCCGATCCCATCGTTCTTTATCCGACAGGAAGCATTCACTTGCTCTCGTTCCCATTCACCGCCGCTCCGGGAACCTATGATTTCAGTTACGAAGTCATATCCGCATACGCAGGAGCAGATGGGCGAAATACCCTCACGACAAAAACTTTCTCAATTACTATTCCGAAACCGAATCCCTTTGCTTGTGGCTCTCTTGCTCCGGAAACAATCTATACCGAGTGGGGGCGGTCTACCGGCTTGCCGTCTGAAATGCAGGAAAGCCACTACAACCTCTATTACAGCGGGAGCGCAAACGGGGTTTTGGAACTGGATCCATCTCTCAATGGCGGGATTTCCATTCCCTTTGCCCAAGGCTCGTATTCCTTCACGATGACAGCCTGTTATACTTATGGAGGATTGATATACGAGAGCGAACCGGCTGGGCCGCTGAATTCGATAGTGGAAGCAATGCCCGCTCCTCCCCCGGCACCCACTGGCCTGTCGGTCAGCAATCCCCAAAATGGCGACATGCTGAACCTAAGCTGGAACGCCGTGCCGGAAGCGTTTTATTATCGTGTATTACGCAATACAGGAAGTCCGCCGACGCTGCAAAATTATGACACTGACTGGTCAACCGTAAACAACAGCTTTATAGATGCTAATGTTGAAGAAGGCATTACCTACTACTATGCGGTGCAGTCTGTTGCCGCGCTTTACGGAGGTGTTTCCGGCGCGGTCTCCGGCACACCGACCGACACGTTGGCTCCCAAAGCCCCTGTTACCGACGAAATGGTTCCCGGACTTAATTCCGTCAGCCTCTCATGGTTGCGCCCCGAGCATAACACGGACGACTCCGAATTGACTGATCTTGCGGGCTATCGGATTGAAGTCCGGCTGAACGAAGGTAGCGGAATGATGCCCGGTCTTGATGACCCTGACGAAGAGGGGTGGCAGGATATCGGCTTCAACGGCACGGCTCTGTCCACCACCCATTCTTTCAGTGCGTCCGGCGGGGATTCCCTCGCTTACCGGATTTTTGCCTTGGATGACTCCGGCAACGAAAGTGACCCCGCTTCGTTCGGTTCCTTCACCGTTCCGGCTACCGATCCGCCGCCTCAACCGCCTATGAACCTTAAAGTTTCCGAGCGGCTTACGGACTCCCCGGTTCTAGGCATTAGCTGGAATCCGCCATCGGATAATGACATCGCCTCCTACCGGATCTACCGCAAAGCGGGTGATGCCGGAACCTTTGCACTAATTGCGGAGGTGAACGCCCTGCAGTTTAGCGACCGGTCTGTCCAGTTCGGAACGGTCTACACCTACGTTGCCGTGGTGGTCGATAGCGCCAATCAGCCAAGCCAACCGAGTAATGAAGATTCCAACTCACCCGCACAGAAGCTTCTGCAAATCCTTTCGCCGCTGACCGCTGATCCGGCAGAAATCCATCCTCTTGATGGTGATGTCGCGCAGATTGAGTGGCTTATTGCGAAATTAGCCGTGGAACAATATCCAAAAGGTTTTGTTCGATTAACCATCAACAACAAAACCACTGGCGAGAGCGTTTATAAGGATTTTGAATCATTCCCATCTCCGGAGCAGGTGCTGGGAATTCGCACCTTCAACTGGGATGGATATATCACTGAAGACAAACTTGCTCCCGCAGGGGAATATGACTGCTCTCTGACATTGCTGGATGATGCTCCGGGGATTCCTTTCATTTTTGAAGCGGAAGAACTCCGCAACATCCTGCTCGATCTGGTTCCGGTGAAACTCACTCCGGATTACAATCGTGATGGCGTGATCAATGAGGCGGACGTGGCTCTGGCCGATGCGAGCGAACCTTATCGCGTTTGGTTTAACCTCGACAACGATGATCCGGGTTCGGAAATCAGTGGCGACGACCTGCCCACCTGTCTGAATCGTGAAGATGTCGACTTTCTCAGCCCAACCGTGGACGGGATGCGCGATCTGATCGACTTCTTCCCGATGCGGGTTCAGGTCGACGACCGTCTGCGTAACACTTCAAAATACAGCTACAAACTGGAAGATCCCGTTGGCTTTACCCGGTTTAACTTTGCTTATTCCAGTCTAACTGCCGATAACGCTCATGCGCATCATACGGATGCTGTAGTAGCCTCCGGTCTTGCGACAGCCCCGACCCACCGAGTTAATGACGAGGCGGAGCTGAACGATTCTTCATTCCTCTCTGCCATTCAGGATAGCGGCGAAGCCGTTCTTCTCTTCGAGTTTTCCGATTATTATCACGCCACGGCCAGTGAAACCAACACCGTTAAAACATGGTCGGATGATTTGGAATTCGCGGTTTATGACAATGAAACCGGCAAAAAAGTCGCTTCCTACGCACTTCCCGTTAAAGGAAGCCATGTGGAGGAGATGTACCGTTTTAAGAATATTCGCAAAGATGGAACTGGGCGGCTCAGTGCATTGGATGAACCTTCGAGTTATCCCGACCAGTTGACGAACGGAAAGGATTTTGTGTTTGTTCACGGATACAATGTTTCTGCAGAACAGGGCGATGCCACCCACGCCGAAGTATTTAAGCGTATGTACCAGAGCGGATTTAATGGAAAATTCTGGGGAGTGTCGTGGTATGGGGATGTTCCGGTAACGCTTGGTTCTGGATCGCATTATCACCACTCGGTGGTAGAGGCATTTGCTCATGCCCCTGTACTCAAAAGCTTTTTAAGCACTTTCTTAACTCCACCCGATCTTGCGGCTCATAGTTTGGGTAACGGGGTTGTCGGCATTGCGCTAAATGATGCAGATGGAAGTCAGCCGTTGATTAACAACTATTTTGCTCTGGATGCTGCGATGCCGCTTGAGGCGTATGGCGAAACCAGTACGGAATCCTACATGACTTATCCGGGGACAATTGATGTCAGTGAGGATCTTGATCTTCAGAATGATTATAGAACATGGTCAGAATATCCGGAGGAAGTTTGGGCATCCGAATGGCATGAGTTGTTTGATGCCGCTGATGCTCGGAGCACGCTGACATGGCGTAATCGTATAGGCGATGCCATCAATAGAGTAAACTCGGCCTATAATTTCTATTCTTCTACAGAAGAAGTTCTTAGGGCGAGTGATGATTGCCTCGGTTATCTGCAGGCTGCCACTCCTGGAACGCTTGGCCTGTATTCGTGGCAAATTGGTGAGTGGTATAAGGGACTGAAGTCCGATAGCTTCTGGCTCGATAATGCCTTCCCAGAATGGCTGGCTGGCGGTTCAAGCGATCAGGCAGGTTGGTCTTTTGTCCGCGGAATCGGAACATCACAGCATCGGTATTTGAAAAATGCACTTTGCTATTCCCTGCGCCCACCAGAATGGGTGAACGATCAGCTGTCAAACAATGCGACTGCCTATGCGGAATCGCTGAAAAGCGATCCCATCTTTAAACACGAACCGGGAATTCTCTTCACGGCAAGCGGTAGTGATTTTGTCAGTGGATTGGCAATGAACTACGCATCCCATTTGGATTACATCCCGAGTGCTCCTGATCAGGTAAATAACCGCGATTGGTTGCTCTCCAAGGCATTTTCAGCGCGAAGCAGGCCATTAGGATCAAGTCCGATGTCATTCGGTTCTGGGTGGGCGAATTACAACATGGCTTCAGATAATAGCTCAGTTAACAATGGGCTCATGCTCCATGGGTGGCCTAGAACAACGCACTATAATGGCGGGCTGGAGTGGCGGCACGGTGACTTCAAGGATGTTGCATATCCATATGTTCAGGAGCTGTACAAGAACTGGGTGAATATTTGTGAATAAGGAGAATGTAATGAAAAAAATATTAGTTGCATTAATGCTCTCTGGGGTATGTAGTTGCCATGCTTCAACCCCGACAGGAAAGGTTGCTGTTAAAGTTGTTGATGAAGACGGAACCCGAATTGGAGGAGCCCATGTCAAGGTATATTTTGAAAGTGAACTGAATAAGGATACCGTCAGGCAGGGAGTAAGTAATACGAATGATTTGTTTACCGCCAGTGCTCCCGCCATCAACCCATATGCAACTGTTGTTGTGACTAAAAACGGATACTATAAATCTGCATGGGGCTATATGTTCACAGGCCGGAATGCTTTGTTGAACCGCTATACGCCGTGGGGGGATGTGCGGACATTGACCCTCCGGAAAGTGGCAGAGCCGGTGGCAGGAAAGATTGTCTCGACAAAGCAAAAACCTCTTTGGAAGACGGTTCCTCGGTTCGATGCTCCGGTTGGGTTTGATCTTTTAAAATCCGACTGGGTGAGTCCGTATGGAAAAGGCGTGAAAGCGGACTTCATTCTTGCTGCCAAAAAGCAGGAAGATGGCAAAGTTTCGGAATATACGATTCGGTTTAAAAAAGAGGGCGATGGCATTCAGAAATATCAAATTCCGAAAGAGATTACCTCCGCCTTTAAGTGGCCCTACAAGGCTCCGTTGACGGGGTACGACTCTGAGCTTAAAAAGGTCATTGGCTACAGGGGGGTGACGGTTCGCGAAGAAGAACGCATTAGGAATCCAGAGGAGATAGGTTATATTTTCAGGATAAGAACGGTCTATGATAAAGATGGGGAGATTGTGAGTGCCTTCTATGGGAAAATTTGGGGAGAAATACTGGTTCACCCGAAGGGGATGTTTCAGCTTGGCGGTTGGTTAAATACAGACTCCCATTCCCGAAGTCTGGAAAGTATGCATCCGACCTCCCCATAATGGATCTATCTCAATCCCGAAAAAACGCCTTCGAGGCTGACTCCATCAAAGTGCCGGACAACGGCATTGCGCTGGATTCCGATTTTCTTGATCGAGTTGCCGACGATACAGACAAAGGCATTTTGATGGTGGAAGGCATCAAGGCCTCGACCAAACCGCTGATATTGGAAATCTGGCAGGGTGATGATCTGGTTGCAGAAACCAAGCTTCAACTGTCTTTTTCCGGCGTGGAGGATATGTGCCGCTGGGTTAACCTGCGCGGTGTGGTCGGTGGCGATGTTGATCGGGCGACCGATACCAGCGAACCTGGCCGGTGCGGAAATGAAGGTCACCGAAAATGCTAAGAAACGTTAACAGATTGAGAGCGAGTTGAGGAGAAATTTTGGGATCCGAATTTGGTTTAATGCGGATTTTGATTACGAATAGAACGATGAATGAGCTGAAAACAACCGAATCTATGGAGTCAGGGCGTGACGAAGTTGCCGATCATGTCGGATGGAGGGTTGTATTCAGATGATGTTCGCCAGGGCAGAGTCAGGCAGCTTCGCGGTAGTACCACGAAATGACTCCGCCCAAACTCTGTCCCTGTTTGATCTCGCCTTTATCGGTCGGCGTGAAGTTGGGGCGAAGAACCTTGTTCCCAATATCCACACCCTGATGCGGTCGCTCATTATGGTAGTACGCCAACCATTGGTGGTTGATGTAATCAAGTTGCCTCAGGCTTACGCAGTAAAAATGGTTCAGGCATTCCCGTTTAACCTTTCCGATGTAGCACTCGCAATACCCATTCGCTTGGAGAGCGCGTACCGGTGTTTTATGGATTTTCGCACCTTCGCTCTTCCAGATAGCATCGAATCGTGTCGTAAATTTGGTGTCACGATCCCGAATCAACCCACTCGCTTTAACTCCGAGATCCTGAAGCCACATGGAGGCATTTCGAGCCTGCTGAAGCACCCATTCTTCCTTGGGATTAAACGTGGCTGGACTCATGAAAACCCGCCGACTTCCGAGATGGATAAACACCAAGACATAGGCATCAACCCATCCTCTCCACGTAAGGACGGGTTTGCTGTAAAAATCGGTCGCGACCAGCGTTTCCATGTGGGAGCTGATAAACAGTTTCCAGTCGCTCGGGGGATGTCCGCCGCCCTTTTCGGGGATCGGATGATGGCCCGCCCGTTTAAGGATGTCACGGATCGTTGTCAGGCCGATCTTGATGCCCAGCTTCTTAAGCTCTCCATGCAGGTGTTTGTAGCCCCAGATGAGGTTGTCGGAAGCAAACTGAAGGATGAGATCTACCGTTGCCTGTGGCGTTCTTGGACGGCCTGGCTTGCCACGTTTAGGATTTTTCATATTCAGCCAGCGTCGATAAGTCCTTGGCTTGACGACAAGCATTACGTCGGTGATATCGTGCTCAAGCATAGCTCCAAGCCGCATCAAGTTGGCTCGCTCTTCTTCGGTCGGAATAATCTTGGAATCATCAATGCGATTTCGCAACATATTGACCTGATACGACAGCAATTGGAGCCGGGCATCGTATCGCGGCATGAAAAGCCGCGAGAGAAGAATAAAAACCACATGAAACATACTCGAAAAACCATTCATTTTCGTTTGAACCCAATTGGGCTAATCCTCTTGTTTATCAAAGGTTTAAGGGGTGACCTTCGTTTCCGCACCCCTCGGAAAATTAAAGAATTGTAAAATCTACTGAAAAGGGACATATCCAGCCACCCCAAAGCTGGGATTTGTCGGGAAAAATGGATCAAATTTCTGACCGCCCAACTGGGGTTTTCAAGAGGGGTAGGTTTGCCGCGAATTTCTGGAGTAGCTGGTTGGATTACGAACTTTTATGCGAAAAAGTTCGCATTACCATCCGACTCGGTACCGATAGGGGTGCGAAACAAACTTTCGCTTTTCGCCTTACCATCCTGAAAGGACACCTGAATTTCAAAAGGAGCGGAGAATGAGTTCGCATTACCATCCAACCGGGCCGACCAGAAGAGGCGTATACCAATATCTCAACGAGAAGAGAGCTCTAAAAACGCACTTTCGTGAAGAACCTGTTTTCTAGCCTAATTCGTGGTTTAATCGCGTTATTTCAGCGCGCATTTTTTCAAAAACTTCCGCTTTGTAAACGCGCACACTGGCTTCCGAGATGCCGAGTTTTTTGGATATTTCCTTGGTCGGGGTTTCGGCGGAGACCATTTTGAATACTTCGCGTTTGCTCTCGTAGATATCGTCTTTGATATTATTCCAGGCCAGATTGGTGATATGCAGCACCCATTCTTCACGCGCCAGATTCTCGATGTCGGGAAGAACCTGTTCTTCGATATCGTGATATTGTTCCTGGTATTCCACCGAATCACGGCCGGTTATAAAATTTTTCTTGATCCGGAAAAAATCTTTCACGGTATTCCGTGTCATGGCAGCCAGCCAGTTGTGAAATTTCCCTTTATTTTCGTTGTATTCAAAATCTTCTATTTTCTGCCAAACTTTGGTCAGTACAGTCTGGCTGATGTCTTCCGCATCATCGGCATTGATGCCCATCCGTAAAATCAGACTAAGAATGAATCCCCGATATATATCTTCAAACTCGAGCCAGGCTTCATGGTTCTCAGATTTTTTCAGCTTGGCTAGCAAGGTCAGCCGAGTTGGGTTGTAGTTTGGTTCACTCATGTTAGTTGCCGGAATAAATAATGATTACACCGCGGCGGGCGATGGCTCGGATCGTGGGGTCGTTCCGGAATTCTTCGGATACGGTCAGCATTTTTAGATTCTGCATCCAGATAAGCTGCGGCGAGATAGTCAGATCAACTATTCCGCTGATATCAAGGGCGGTTAGTTTTGGGTATCGGATTAGGCTATTGAGATTGCGGATGCGGGTATTACTGATATCCAGCATCTTTAACTTGGCCATTTGATCAATTTCGACAAGGTGATTGAGTCTGGATCCAGATAGCCTGAGCTCAAGAAGGCCTTCTTCGGTCAGCAGCTTTAAGTCGGGGGTGCCGATATTGTTGGCATTCAACAAACGGATTTTTAGACCGCATAGCGGGGAAATATCTTCTAAGTCGGGATTATCCCCAATGCCGATAATCCAGCCATCTGAGCCCAGTTCGGTCCACGAAAAATTAAGGTTCGTTATTTTTGGGTTCAGAATCTTCAGCGATTCTTTAATAGCAGGAAAGCGGGTGGCAGGGTTGAAGGGGGCTTTGTTGGCGCGATAGAAGAAACGGGGAATTCCTTCTGCAATGTTGTACGCTTTAAAATCTTTTACTAATTGGGGGAGTTGGGCATCCGTGAGGTTGTCGAAATCTTTGTATTTTTTCGCCAACCTGACTGCTGTCGGGTGCTTTTCGACAGGATGGCCATGGATTCCGGATAGAATATTCCATGCACTGGAAAAATCCTGATGGGAAAGTAACATCTTGCCTTTCTGTAACCAGGCGGTTTCAAGTAGCGGATCGAAGGCTAGGCAGGTGTTCAAGGATTCTTCAGCCGCATCAAATTCATATTCTTTTTCATGCTGCGCCATTAGATCTAAATAATCAGGGGCAACGCGTTGAGCGATCGTCGCAATATATTCATTGGTTTCGCGCACTTCTTCCAGCGCTTCCACTGCAATGCTTTCGCTCTTTTTGATAGAGAAAAAGCTATTGGCCAGAATGCCCACAATTAGGCAGGCAGAAAGGGAGACCATTCCAACCGCGAGTTTATGTCGCTTTATAAGCAAAGCCACATGAGTAACGAAGGTCGGATTTTCAGCGACGGTTGCAAAACCATCCTGATACTGATGAAGATCGCGTATCAAGGTGGCAATATTTGGATAGCGTTCCGAGGGATCAGTTGCCATTGCTTTCATGGTGATTGCGTTGAGCGGTGCGGGAATTCGCAGCTCAGGAGCACGTTTCATCGGCGAGCTAAAATCACCGCGCACGGTTTTTTGCAATGCTTCTTTTACTGTGCTGCCTGAGATGGGGCATTGGTAGGTAAGAATTTCATAGAGCACCGATCCCAGCATGTAGACGTCTGTTTGGAAATCAACATCCGATGGAACTCCCTGTGCTTGCTCTGGAGACATATAGCCGGGGGTTCCTCCAACCACATTTTTAAACTCGCGCCTTTTAGCCGTTCTTTCCAGATAGCGTGTTAAGGTTTGTCCGCTTTCGAGAGAAACGTCATCCATGCTCTGCCATGAAACCGGCTCGCCATCGTACTCGTTCAGGTGCGTAATGAGCGTCGAGAGGCCCCAGTCGAGTACATGCACATCGCCAAAGTCGCCAATGTTAATGTTGGACGGCTTAAGGTCCAAATGAATAACCCCTTTGGTGTGCGCATAGTCGATGGCATTACAGGTCTTGAGAAAAATACCTAAAAGACGGGTGCGGGTATAGCGACGGGTATATTCGGCGTTTCCATTGCGCAACTGCTTAATGATGTCTCCCAGCGTTTCACCTTTGAGCGCTTTCATGGTGAAGTAGGGGTTCCCGTTTTCATCCAACGCAATGTCATAAATCGGGATGATATTGGGATGCTGTAGATTGGCGGTCAGTCGAGCTTCATAGAGAAACGAGTCGATATCATTTTCCGAAGCAATCTTCGAATCCTGAATCAGCGCCATGGCAACTTTTCGGGCCGTTCGATGATCATCGACTTCCCAGATGGCTTTCATTCCGCCTTCATTGATTTTTGTCGTAACGGAATATCGATCCGCCGGACTCCCATCCATCAGCTCATCACGGTTGGATGTAGTTTTTTCCTGCAGGTCTTCCTCAAACAGAATTTTTTCGGTATCTGAAAAGATAATATCGTCGACGAACAGATTTGCATTGCCGATTTCCCGGCTGGGCGGCTGGGTTTTTCCCTTGGTATCATTCTTTTTATCTTCGGAATCACCCATAACACAATCAAAGCCTTGAAATTGGGAAAAAGCGTAACATGGTAAAAAGGTAGGGGCAAAAAGAAAACCCCGCTGGGTGGCGGGGTTTCCGGAGTAATGTTCAAGAAGCTTGCAGCAGGTTTGGGTTCACTTGAGCCGCGTTGCTTCAAATTATATGTGTTGTTGGGTTCGCTAATGAATACGTAGGCTCAATGCAGAGTGTTACTCATTTAATGAAGTTTTTTTTAAATTTTCCGGAAAACCACAAAAATCCCAGTAAAATCGCTATTTATTCGTCCGAAAAAAGACAAAAAAATCCGGAGATCGAATATCAATCCCCGGATTATACAGTATTTAGATGGGAGGTTTTAGAAGCTTAAGGTGCCGCGCAGCCAGAATACGGTTTCATCCAGGGTAGGATTTCTAGTGCTATCGCCATCTTTAATGTAATAGGCGACTTTAGCCAGCATATCGAAATTTTTACAAATCGGGTACTTAGCCAAGGCATCGATTTCATAACCATAGGCGCCTTCATATCCGGCAGCGTTTTTATCTGTTGTACTAAAGTAATGAACAACACCCATGAGCTTGAGCTTTTCAACCGGTGTGGCAGAAACCTGTCCATAGATATCGAGCAGGCCTCCAGATAAGCCTCCGCCGGTTCCGAGGAACTGGTCGGCCCAGCCGTTAAACTTATGCGCGGTTCCGTCAAGGGTCTGAAATTGGTCATGTGAACTGCTTCCACCTGAAATGTATTCAACACCGCCGCCGATAGTTGCGACATCTACGTTTAAATCGCCAGATACATGGCCATAGAAGGCATCACGCTGAAGAGCCACCATCGCTTGATGGCTGATTGCGTCGTTCTTGCCCCAGGCTCGCAGACCAAAGGTATCGAGTTTATTTGGACCTGTGCCACTGCTGGTGTTGCGCTGGAGGTAGGTAAATGCCGATGCTTTGTTGCTTTCGTTCAGGTTATATTCCGCATTCAGCAGGTGGTAGCGACGTTCATGGTTGATTGTGCCGAGGATCGTATTGATGCTCTCCGTATAGGCATAATGAAGTTTCAGATTTTCAATCGACTCATTTTGAACTGAGGCCGCATTGAAAGACTGTGCATTAAGGCGCCATCCGACATTTCCGATAAAGCGGGCATCGTCGAGAATGATTTCCTGTGCACCAACCCGAGCTTTGGAATCATAACCAGCATATCCCAGATAGGCTTGGTGAAGACGGAAATTTTCCGGATCTGCTACTACATCATATTTAGCATTACCGCCCCCTGGATAACTGTAATGATCATTAATCGGACCAACATACTGGGCCTGAATTCGGGCATCAAAGCCTTCGTGGTTTGCCGTCTGATAGTTAACGCGTGTACGCGTTAGAAATGCATTTGCATCCTTGCTTCCGCCAGGATCATCCAGGTCTGAGTGCTCATAACCCACCAGCAGTTCTGCAGTCAATGTACCCGCATTCAGATTGTTTGTTTTGAACCATGTGTCGAGTGTCGGCCAGTTTTGGTGGCTATTTTCTTCAACCTTGGCTTCAGCCGGTTCTTGTACTTTAGCGGCGTCATCCGCATAGGCTCCAACCGATACTAACAGTGCTGCAAGTAATACATACTTCATGTGCATCCCCTATGGTTAATTAATGAAACTAATGACCTGCAAGCTATATACATAATACATTTTTTACTCAGTACGCAAGCCCTGTAAAACAGGGATATACGATGGTATTAATCGAGTATTCGTGCGTTATTTATACGCCGTCTAAATAAAGGGGTTGACTTTTTTTTTGGCGCAGCTAACTTCCGTCGCAGTTTTTGACCCAATCCAATGGGTTGATGAATTCTTATCGGGGTGGCCCCGAAGGCTGTTAAAAAATAATAATTGTCCGGTGAGCGGGTTCAGTGATTGAACCGAGTGCTGGTACGGAAGTGTTGGTTTAATAGTCTTTAACCGAATTATCTGTTTCGGGATGCCGTTTAAATTCCCTCCTTATGGTTAGTGTCCCAGGTATTGGTTTTCAGCTATTACTCCCTCATTATCGTTTCCAGCGCACGTTTTCCGGCTTTCCAAGGACAAGGAGATACAAATGAAAACGAAATTAAAGTTGGCCATGTTGGTTGCTTCCTTAATTGGGTTTGGATCAGCAATTGCTGAAACGAATGTGAGTGCAGATGCGCGCATTACAGCGTTGGAGGAACAACTCCAGGCTCTTACAGGTGAAGTAGAGAAAGACCGGTTCGGTGATGTGATTCCGGAGCTGGGTGAATCCATTTATGGCATGGGTCCGTCCGCTTCGAAGGTTTATAACAAGGATCAAGGCCTTTCCATTGGGGGGTACGGTGAAGTTCTTTATCAGAACTACAACGGTAGTGACCTCGACAAGACCGATTCATTCGACATGCTGCGCGCTATTCTGTATTTCGGATACAAATTCAATGACAAGTGGGTACTTAACACCGAAATCGAGTTTGAACACGCGAATGAGGCATTTGTTGAATTTGCCTATTTGGACTATCTTCACAGCGAAGAGCTAAACTTCCGTGGCGGTCTAGTACTGCTCCCTGTCGGTATTGTGAATGAGCTGCACGAACCTACTGTTTTCCTTGGAGCCAAGCGTTCCATGCTGGAAAGTTCCATCATCCCAACAACCTGGCGTGAAAACGGAGGTGGTATTTTCGGTGATGTCGGAGCAGCAAGCTATAAGCTGTATGTGGTTAACAGCCTGGACGGCGAAGGGTTTACTGCTGGCGGAATCCGCGGCGGCCGCCAGAAGGGATCCAAGGCAAAAGCAGAAGACTTTTCGGTGGTGGGTCGTCTTGATTATGAAATTGCACAGGGTGTTACTGTCGGCGGTTCCGTGTATGGCGGTGAACAGGGACAGGATATGGGAGTGGATGCCGGTTTTGTTCTGGGTGAAGCCCACCTCATGGCTCGCAAAGGCGGTTTTACGTTCAACGCACTCGCGACTGGCTCGCAGTTGAGCAATGCAGATGATCTGAGCGATGCTAATAGTTTGGGAGCTGATGACTACATCGGCGAGCAGATGTTTGGCTGGTATACGGAGCTCGGCTATGATGTACTCGCCGGCTCTGATAAAGGGGAATTGCAGCTGACTCCTTATGTGCGCCTGGAGCAGGTTGACACACAGAGCAAAAAAGCTGAGGGGTCTACAGTAGATGCGGATCTTTACAACTATGACATCATAACGGTTGGCCTGAACTTTAAGCCGATCGATGAAGTCGTGATCAAGTTGGAGCATCAATTTATCAAGAATGGAAACAATGATAGTCTCGATCAGACCAACCTTGCCATGGGTTATGTATTTTAAAGTAGCAATAGTATTATTGCTAGTAACGGCGGGCTCTTCGCTTGCAGGAAAATTTCCTGCAGCGGACGAGGCCGTCCGGCAGTTGTTGCCCGATGGAACCTATGAGCGTGAAACGCTGCTGCTCACTAAAACGGAGCAGGCATTAGGAACCGAATTAGCAGCTAAGGAAATACCCAGTGCGCTGGTAACCCGTTATGTTGCACGCAATGAAGAAGGCGGCATTGCGGGTTATGCTTATCTGGATAAGCATCTGGTTCGAACGCTGCCGGAAACTCTCATGGTGGCTGTTGATGCGGAAGGTATACTCGTTGGCATCAGGATTTTAGCATTTCGCGAACCCGCTGAGTATATGGCGCGTGATGGCTGGATGGAGCAGTTTCGGGGAAAGAAGGCCGAGGATCAAATCCGGATGAAGAAGAACATAGACGGGATTACCGGAGCAACGCTCACAGCCAGAGCGGTCGCACAGTGCGGGCGCCGCACATTGGCGATCCATCAGATACTGGAAGGGCGGGAGAATAAATGACCCGTACGGATGCCTGGTTGTTTCACATCTCCAATGGTTTGGTGATCTGTACCGGACTGGTATACGCCTGGATGGCCTATTTTTGTAAATCGGACGATCCTTATGCCGTTGTGGGGCATCCTTGGCAGCCGCATTTACAACATGCTCATATTATTTTATCGCCGTTGTTGGTGTTGGTGCTCGGTCATCTATGGAATCGTCATGCTGGTCCACACCTGAAACGGGATACCCGGAAAAGGCGTAAAAGCGGAATCGGTATGTTGCTGGCAGCATTGCCGATGATGTTTTCCGGATATGCCATTCAAACGGCTATAGAAGCGAACTGGCGAATGATCTGGGTGATCATCCATCTTGTGGCATCGACGCTTTGGATGAGCGGCTACCTAATTCATCTGGCTATCAGGTTGTTCGGGAAGCGCTCTTCTGTTTAGCCTTTTTCAGCAAACGGAGATGGTTTCTGCACCATCCGTATGACGCATGGGCAGCAAAGTTGCCAACTGCGGCCTTGGCATGAGCACGGCCTTCGAATAGAAACAGTCGGATGAACTTGGAAGTCCGTACAGTTGAGGTCATGATTCATCTTTACTGCCGTGCCCATCATGGTGCGGCAGGGGATCTGTGCTCCGACTGCGCCGGACTTCTCGACTATGCCAAAGAACGCATTGCCAAGTGTCCATTTGGAGAAGAGAAGCCGGTTTGCAATCTGTGCAAGGTTCATTGCTATAAACCGCAATCACGAGATCAAATTAAAGTCGTCATGCGCTATGCAGGCCCGCGGATGCTATACCGATATCCTATTCTGGCCATTAGGCATCTAATACGTTCAAAGCACGTCTAAGGTATTTGCTCAAAGTAAACAATGCCCTGCTTCCCGCAAACGGTAACGATATAGTTTTCAAGCAACCTTCTGCCTGCGCGCGGAGGCGAGCTGTTCGCTGGCAGCAGCAGTGTAGGCACTCTCCGGTAAACGATATCTCCGATGCTTACCTGCTTGGTTACGCTTACTTTAACGTCACCTCGTGCAAAATGATAATCGCCCGCAATATCAAGGATAATGGGGGTAGGCTTCCCAAAAATAGCGCCTTCGACCGCGAGTCCAAAGTTTCGCTGGGGTTTGATCTTGGCTGTGGTCATCAGAAGATCTTGATGGGGGGTGTATGGAGTGCTTGAAGAAAAGATGACTGTTTCGGCATCAAAATCAAACTGAACATATTCAAATTGTTTAAGCACATCGTATCCGATGATTGCTTCGATATTCGGAACCTTGATTCCGCGTGCCAGGGGCCCAAGTGAATTCATCGCCATCCGGACGTAGAGAGGAATGTTCTCTATAAAGAGTTGATCAATCCGCATCTGGTTAACTACGGCACCGTATGCTGGAGCCTCGCCTGTATTATATCCACCCTGATAGATGACGTAATCCTCATCCATGGCCAGGAAGGTAGACTCGAAAGATTGGGCGGCATTAAACTCCATCCATGTTGCTGGTGAGCTGGTATCCAATAGTGCATTCATCTTCATGCGTTTGGCCCGCCCGCGCATTTGAATGACCGGGACTTTCCCTTTTAAAAATTTGGCAGAGGCCACATGCCTGGCATGCAACCGAGCTTTTCCAGTAATCCCAATGCCCCCTTTAACAGGGAAGGCGGTGAAACCATAGTTTTGCGGCATTTTTGCATGAGACAAATAGGTGTTTTGTTGTGTTTCCGGCAATACATATTCTTCGCCGGAATTATAGTCCGTGGTCTGGCAACCCAGCAAAGCGGCAGATAAAATTAAAATGAAAATTTTCCCAAAAGTCATAATCAGAGTCCTTGAGTTCAGTCGAGTGCAGTTGCTGCACGTCTATCGTAGGTGTCGAGCAAGAGCATGATGTCGGAAGGGCTCTCGGAAAGGCAAGCTAGTAAGAGGTTATCTGTTAAGGCGAATGTCAGGCTCATGCCCCGTGCAAGGTTGGGCGAATCATACTGCCAGACTGGCCAAACCGCATGTTTTCCAATAAACTGTAGGTTCTTATTGCGAGAATGTTCCAGCTTCCAGCGCAGCCATGGACTTCTCCAGCCGAGCCAGCTCGTTGCTGCCCAGGTTTTGTTTTGGCCAACGGTCCGGAACGGAATATCTGCAACGGCAATTTCCGATGCAGCAGCCAGGCGAATCCAGTCATTCGAATCCATTAACGCTTTAAGCGAATTTCCAGCTCCTAGTGCTCTGTCGAGCTGTCCGCATACCGGACTTTGCAGGAGTTCTTCCAGATTAGTGGCCTGGAAGGTAAACGTGGCCTGAGAAGGGATCGCCTGCAGGACTCCATTAGGGATAAAGGGCTGGAAAAATGAATATCCAATAATGGTTCCCGCAAAAACGGCACCAAGCAAAAAGGTTCCGCTTAGCCGTAGCTTAGTCATACCTTGACCGTTCCGACAATGTCGGAAACTGAGCTATGACCTTTTTCAATAAGATAGGCTTCAATTCCATCGATAACGCGGTCGCAGGTGGTGGGATCAATAAAGTTGGCCGTTCCAACCGCAACTGAAGTGGCTCCGGCAATCAGGAACTCAATGGCATCTTCCGGCTCAAAAATTCCGCCCATTCCAATGATTGGAATACTACACGCCTGCGCAGCATCAAACACCAGCTTGATCGCTGTCTC
>JADGFE010000208.1 GCA_016744085.1 Kiritimatiellales bacterium
TTCGCTCTGTTGTGAGGACGCCGATTACGTCCTTCTTCAGAGTGGAAGCTATATGATTAACAGGGACTTCTTAACTGCCGCGCAGCGGCTTACTTGAACAACCTTATGTTGCCTACCTCAAATCGGTCGATGACACGCTGGAGGCCTTCTATGGAGGCACCTCCGATCTGGATGAATTTGAAACGATTGCCGATGCGCATCAGCAAAATATACCGCCCGAAACCATTGCTCTTCGGTTGAGAAGGGCGCGCGCTTAATCAGTAACGGCTATTGGTTCGGTATATCAAAACAGATCAGTGTGAATCAATAATCGTACTATGGCGTAACGCCCTTCGTGCAAAACAGCAGGCACGATGAAAAGGGGGGCTTCTTAAAAGAGTCGGAGCTCGGCCGAGGAAACAACGCCCCGCGCTGTCGGCATTGTGAGCACCCGATGCTCGTGGGCTACTGCGTAATATCCCGCCCTTGGCGCTGGCTCTCGATCCAGAGCAGGTCGTCGGCGGTCGGGACCCGTCCGTTTTTAAGCTCGAACTCAGCAATAATCGCCCGAAAATCTTCGGCATAGACCTTAATCAATTCCAGTTCATCGCCCTGCATACGGCAGAACGCTTCCGCCTGAGCCCGGTTTTCTTCTTTGATGTGCTTCTTTTTCATGGTTCGTAATCCAGGGCCGGTTAGTAGCTTAACGTGTGCCAGAATGGAAGAGGGCAGGGCAAGCTATTCAGTCTCCACCCGCTCGCCTTATTTTATTCATCTCACCAAGCCACCCGCGAGCAGAGTATTAACAAACGTATTTCTCACGAAGGCACAGAGTCACGAAGTTTGCCCGACTGAAAAGTACAATATCCTTTAACTCCGTGCCTTGGTGTCTCTGTGAGAGAATAATCAATACTCCTTGTAGACGGCGTGGCCCTGCGCGACCAGCTCGTCGTTAATGTTGATGAAACCGCCGTTTTGTTCCAGCCAGATTTCGGCGAGATAGCGGCCATATTTCCCGCGCCGGTCCTTCACGGTTTCAATAATAATTTTCCGCCCGTCGATCAGCGTGCGCAGAGTATCGCGCGCGGCCAAGCCGAGCGCTTTTTCTTCGCCCGTAACCTCCGGCGCATTGATCCGACACAACCGCAGCTTTTCATTCCGGATCCAGATGCCCAGTCCCAGATCAATATCCACCCGGCACGTATCGCCATCATACACCGAAAGCACCTGCGCGGTATAATGATAAAGCTCCGCATCCTTCGAAATCAGGTTCAGCTTCAAGCCCAGCGCATCCACATAATGCGTCAGCGTCCCGACCCGAAAATTGCGGTCCCCGTTTTCCAACTGGCTCACCGTCGACTGCGCCAGACCCGATTTTTCGCAAACCGAACGCTGGCTAATCCCCGCTTTCCGACGTTCAAACTTGAGCAACGTCCCGATGTTTTGGCCCTTTTGTTCATCCATGATCCATCTCCAATCTATAGCGTATATACTATATTTAACCCGCCAAAATACGAATATATACCATTAAATATATCGAATACACTATAAAATTTTATTCATCCCCGCGCTCCGCCAGCGAGCGCGAAGTTGCTTATTGGGGCGGCCTACAATTTTCTAATGCCCAGTGCCTGTCTTAATTGGAGGGGGGTGCGGGGGAGAACCAGCCGCGAAGGATTTTAAATTTGGAGGGGCAGCGCCCTCGTTGCCCGTTGGATTGTAAAAATGGATCGCCCTAAAATACACGGGACTCCGCGACGGGATTAACGGGATCTACAGGATGTTGCCGAATATAATCCTGTTTGATCACAGCCGAACTACCGCTATTTGCTTATTATTGCCTCGTTTACACTACTATGTCTTTTCATTTTATGGTCATTGTTCATTAGGGGATTAACAAGATATCCATCCAGTAAATCCCGTCTAAAACCCCTCCTGCCTGACTCTATCCACCACAAAATTCTACGTAGAGCCACAACGAAACACAAAAGGAGGGCGGCCTCTCCGGACGTGAGCCCACGTTGGGGCAACGCCCCTCACGGGGAGACCGTCGATCAGTAGAATGGAAATGAACCGCGATTGTTCCAAACCTTGGAAACCTAAATGAGATCCTTAGTCTGTAGACGTTAACCGCAGATCCACGCAAATCTACGCAGATGAAAAAGAAAATAGAACTGAGCGAGGTGGAGTGGGGGCAGATCCTCGATGGATTAGCCTGTCGCGTGGCGTTGTATGAAGAAACCGTTGGTTATTATGAGCATGGCGTGAGTTATGGGCGCATCGCTGAAGTGCGCGATGCTGAGGAAGCTCGAACCATTCTGACCTATTATCGTGAAATTATTGGCAAGGTTGAAAAGCAGTTGGGTAAAGATGGTTACGTGGAATCGACAGAGGATTTGAGACGAAACATATCGTAAGCTATGCAGGTGGGGGAAAGGCAAAGATCCTATTGGGAGGGATGTCCGTATGGCGAATATCTCAATGCCGTCGATGATCAACTAGAAATATTAATCGGCCGAACATCTATTCAGTCGGAATTGGCATTCATTGCCGAGATGCAGGAAGCGTTAGAGTTTCCGCGAGAAACTGCTATTTAAATCAGCGAAGGAAGCCTTTCGTAGGAGTTCATGCAATAAATCTATTGCGGTGTTCTTCCAGAGCTTGGAAGTCGGGGGCGAAGCGGTGAGGGAGTGTTAGCTTCGTGCCTTCGAGCATGGAAAAGTTAGCGGACTGAAATTCGGGAATATCGCCTCTTTTCAACGCGCTTGAAACCACCATTCGATAATTTTCGTCGAACGTGATTAAGTGGTGGTCAAAAGCCTTGTCGTGAAGAACATTCAGGCAGAGTCCGTTGGTCGGGTCGGCGCGGCGTTCCTTATTTTCGCTCCACGGAATAATATGGCTGGCAATCAGTAGTTTCGGAACCGCCATTCCTGTTAGCGCGCAACGATTTTCGTAGCTTGCCAGCACTGCATTTCGGAAGAATCGTTGGAGTCGTCGTGTTTTGACGGTTCTTTCAGCTTCAGATGGACCATCTGGCATCTGGATTTCTATTTCAGGTTCTGGAATAATTGATCCATGCATCAGCGCCTCAAAAGTTTCTTCGCTTTTTTCAGCCATGGTCGACCAGTTGTGTTGGAATTGCGCCCAGACTTCCCGATCAAGGTTGCTGGCACCTTTTAGACCAATAATGGGTGGGATTGATTCGTGTGAGGGGGCCTTTTTCTGTTCTGCTGGGTGGTACCCAATCCTTCCACCTCGTTTTCATAGTATTTGGCCGCAGCCTAGATTTTTTGCCGGGCTGATGAAGGGAGGATTGTTTTCATCCGAGTTCCTTTTCAATGGAGTCAAAGAACTCGGTTTGGTTGAGGGCGGTATCCTTGCTGGCGCTTGTAGCGCTCTTTGGGCAGGTTAAGTCATGCTTCATTGGCATCGGTTAGTCGGGGTGAATGCTCTGGAGCAAATGGCTGGCTAGTAATTCTTGTTCGGAAGCGGGTAGCTGGAATGCTTGTTGTTCAATCTGTTTAAGTGCAGAGCTCAAGGTTTGAAATGGTAGGGAAGCTTGCTCTCATGTCAACTACAGGATTTGGCGGAAGACCCTTTCGTTTTTGCTGCTGCGGGCTACTCTCTTGCCGTGCGTGAGGTATAGATTTGCATAAACAGCCCTCCGGATGGAGCGTCTGGAGGTTCGTGGAGGGTGAATCCTACTTATTTTCGTTGCACTATTTCTTTGCATGCTCCCTCTGGACAGGTTAGACACGCACCACATTAAATTAAGGAAGCATTATGAATACAGGTACAGTAAAATGGTTTAGTTCCGAAAAAGGTTTCGGTTTTATCACTCCCGACGATGGAGGCACAGACCTCTTCGTGCATCATTCAGAAATCCAGGTTTCTGGTTATGCCGCTCTTGATGAAGGTCAGAAAGTGACTTACGAAGTGGGACAGGGACAGAAAGGTCCTTGCGCTACTAACGTAACACCTGCTTAAGGCATTACGCTATAGAGTTTGAAAAGGCGTCCCGTTCGCGGGGCGCTTTTTGTTTGTCCGGCAAAGCCGTCAAACCCGATCGACTGAAAGAGGTCGATAACACCCCGTTCGAGGGGAAGTTAATCCGAATCGCAACTGCGTCG
>JADGFE010000020.1 GCA_016744085.1 Kiritimatiellales bacterium
GCAGCTCAGCGAAACGAAAACCTGCTATCCTGGCACAAATCTACGGATGATCTACAAACTGGTATCAGATTAAAAGTGTCCGAGGTCAGGTGTTCTGATGATGCCATGAATGTCATTAAGTGGTAAATCCAGCGCGACCACCTAGAGGCGGAACTACGAACCTTTTCTATCCCTTATTGTGTTGCCCCCTTTTAGGCTCGCCGATATATTCGGCGCTCGATTTTGGGGAAGTACTCAATATTTAACCAACTACAAGGAGACTAGTTATGTCAGAAATCGTAGATGTATTAGCACGTGAAATTCTCGACTCGCGCGGTAACCCTACCCTCGAGGTGGATATCGTACTGGATTCAGGCGCAACCGGCCGAGCCGGCGTACCTTCAGGCGCTTCCACCGGCGTTAACGAAGCGCTCGAGCTTCGCGACGGCGACGACGCCCGTTATCTCGGAAAAGGCTGTGAAAAAGCCGTTGAAAACGTAAACGACATTATTGCACCGGCCATCATCGGCATGGATGCCATCGACCAGAACGGCATTGACAACCTGATGATCGAGCTGGACGGAACCAAAACCAAATCCAAGCTCGGCGCCAACGCGATGCTGGGTGTTTCTCTGGCCGCCGCTCACGCTGCTGCGGACGAACTCGGTATTCCGCTGTTCCGCTACATTGGCGGCGCAAACGCGAAAGCCCTGCCGGTTCCGATGATGAACATCATCAACGGCGGTTCCCACTCCGATGCTCCGATTGCCTTCCAAGAATTCATGATTCGTCCGGTGGGCGCTTCCTGCTTTAAAGAAGGTCTGCGTTGCGGTGCTGAAGTATTCCACGCGCTGAAAGCCATCATTAAAGGTAAAGGCCTTTCGACTGCGGTTGGCGACGAAGGCGGATTTGCTCCGAACTTTGCCGGCGGAACGGAAGAGGCTCTCGACTCCATCATGCAGGCCATCAAGGATGCCGGATACGAGCCCACGAAAGATGTTACCATCGCGCTGGACTGCGCAGCTTCCGAGTTCTTCGAAGACGGCGTTTACAACTATGCCAAATTCGAAGGCGAAAATGGTGCAAAGCGTTCTTCTAAAGAACAGTCCGACTACCTCGCTGACCTCATCTCCAAGTATCCAATCGATTCCATCGAAGACGGCATGGATGAAGAAGACTGGGCTGGCTGGAAAATCCTCAACGACAACATTGGCGATAAGTGCCAGCTCGTCGGTGATGACCTGTTCGTAACCAACGTTGAATACCTTGCTCGGGGTATTAAAGAAGGTTCTGCCAATTCGATCCTTATTAAGGTTAACCAGATCGGTACGCTGACTGAGACTCTCGACGCCATTGAAATGGCTCACAAAGCCGGATTCACTGCCGTTGTTTCTCACCGTTCAGGCGAAACTTCCGACAACACCATCGCGGACATCGCGGTTGCAACGAACGCCGGCCAGATCAAAACTGGTTCGCTGAGTCGTTCAGACCGTATCTCCAAATACAATCAGCTGCTCCGTATCGAAGAAATGCTCGGTTCCGACAGCCGGTATGGCGATGCGTAACTAACACCTCGGTGTTAAGTGAAAAGGCGGTCTTCGGGCCGCCTTTTTTATTTTATTGCTGTAGGTGTTGCCATCTTGGCACTGGGGTTACCGCACCGGCTACAACTTCATAAAACAATCTTGTCCCCGTACAGTTTCCCGCTATATTCCCCTCTAATTCAATACGCAGTACGAAATACGTAATAAACCTATGCAACAAACAGAAAAATACTGGAACCTGATTAACCGTATTGTGCTGGGCGCCGTCGTCGTCATGGCCGGTGTTGGCGTGGTTCTGGCATTTACACCGAAAGTAAAGCAACTGCAGTCCTATCAGGAAACCTCCGATAAGCTTCAGCAACGCATTGAAATCACGGTTTCAGCGGAGAAGGAGCTTAAAGAAAAGCAACGCCGTTTCTTTTCCGATCCCGAGTTTGTTGAAAAAGTTGCACACGAAGTCGGCTATGCCCGCGGCAGCGAAACCATCTTCCACTTTCCGGAAGAATCCGGGGGGTACTAATTGCCGATTGCCGATTTTAGATTGTCGATTTTCGGATCTGCGATAGCCTCTTTAAAAAGAAGGCCAACGCCGACTGAGTTCCACAAATCGACAATTGGCAATCAAAAATCGGCAATGAGTTGCTGCTAAACATCAGGAGTACTTGGTATCAGCACTCAGACTTCAGCCCCTCTTGTTTGGACGATTGCCGGCTCCGATTCCGGCGGCGGTGCCGGAATACAGGCGGACCTAAAAGTAATGAGCGCCTTTGGCCTACACGGGTGTTCCGTCATTACAGCACTTACCGCTCAAAATACGATTGGGGTACAAACTTCGGAACCCGTATCCGAAGCCATGTTGCGCGAGCAGCTTAAGGCTTTGGATTCTGACCTCCCGCCCGCCGCCATCAAAACCGGGATGCTGGGAAGCGCTTCATCCTGCAAAATCATTGCCCATTTTTTGGAATCACGGCTCACGGCTCACGACTCACTTTTAATCTGCGATCCCGTGCTTAAGTCGACCTCGGGCTCAAATCTGCTTGAGCCTGATGCGCTGGATATTTTGATTAACGGCATTTTCCCACAGGTCGACCTCCTCACCCCAAATCTGCCGGAAACCGAATTGCTTATCGGCAAACCGATTAAAAGCATCGAAGATGCGGCGGACCAGCTTCTTAAACTGGGGGTCCGCTCAGCTTTAATCAAAGGCGGTCACGCAGAAAAGGGCGACTGCTCCGACTATTGGACGGATGGCACGGAAGCCATGTGGCTTTCCAGCCCGCGTATAGAAACGAAGGCAAACCACGGCACCGGTTGCCTTCTTTCTTCGGCCATCGCCTCGGCCCTGGCACTAGAACAAAACATGGTACAAGCCGTTATCTCGGCGAAAACATTCTTGAACCAATGCCTAAAGTCACCTGCCAATGTCGGGAAGGGCCACGGCCCGATGATGATTACTCGGTTTATGGATCGAGAAGAGGACCGCCCGAAAGTTGTAGGTGAGATCGCTGATCTCGCCTCGGCATGCGGGATCGCCGATCCCTCTCCACAAACTCCGGAGTCAACGACTCCGGCTACAACAAAGCACTCGCACCTGCGACGGCTATCCAGAATATTTGTTGGTGAGCCCATCTATTTCATAACAACCAATGCGAAGATGCGGAGCCCAATTCTTGATAATCCAACTGTACATAATATTCTACGCGATGAGTGGGAGAACACTCTAGACAGATACGGATGGGCAATAGGCTCATATGTTGTAATGCCTGAGCACATTCACTTTTTCTGCAAGCCTGCCAGTCATGAAGCCTGCAAATTATCAGACCTTATGCGCCAGTGGAAACAATGGACCAGCAAGCGCATAAAGAAAGAGCTGAGACTAGATGGCTCTATCTGGCAGGCCGAATTTTTTGACCACGTTTTACGCTCCGATGAAAGTTATTCGGAAAAATGGAATTATATTGAACAGAATCCGGTACGGGCCGAATTGGTTACCAAAGCAGGCGATTGGCCCTATGCAGGATTCATCCATTATAAATAGGATCCTGTAGCCGGGGGCGTCGACCCCGCTTCACAGAATCCGGGGTCACCGCCCCCAGCTACATTTGCACCCTTCCACCCTTTAACTTTCCTTCCCTTCCGCCTATTATCTTCAGCCATGGATCCTATAACGCTCTACATCACACTTTTAATTTCCGGATTCGTACTGATCGGTCTGGAAATTTTTATTCCCGGCGGAATTCTTGGAATCTTCGGTTCCATTGCATGGTTCTCTGCTGCCGTACTTGGATGGCAAAACTTTCCACAGCCCTGGAATCATTTGAGTGCATTCGCATTGCTATTGGCGGGCGTAATAACTTTCACGGTCTGGATTCGTTATTTCCCCAAAAGCCGAATTGGAAAAAGCCTATCACTCGACGAAGATGCGGGAGACTATAAATCCCATACCACCGACAACGATCTTCCGGTCGGAACAACCGGCGAAGCCATTTCGACACTTCGTCCGTCGGGCATTGCCCGTTTTGAAGGACAGCGCCTTGACGTTGTTGCCGACGGCGAATGGATCGAAGCCGGCCTGTCCATTAAAATTTCTTCAACCAGCGGCGGGCATGTGTCTGTCGTGAAAGCGTAGTCTTTATGCAAATCAAACTCCCGTTACTTGCTTTTCTTTCTGTCTTTGCCATTCAGGTGCAGGCCATCAACTTTATTGCCACAAATACCTATCAGGTACTCACCGGTCAGGTTATTGAGGACGAACAATGGGTGCTCGCAAACCGCGTTGAAACAGAAGGCACTTTTGAAAATGACCTTTTCCTGACCTCAGGAAATGAGCTGCAGTTGCACGGTACGTATCAGGGAAATATCTGGGGAGCCGCCAGCGAAGGTGCCATTATGGATGGCGAGTGCCAGCGGAATGTTCGCCTGAGCGGCAAGACGGTTCGCATTAATGGAATGGTTGGCGGCAATGTGATGGCCATGGCCGAAACGATCATTATCGGCACCAATGCCACTATTAAAGGTGACATCAGACTCTACGCCAGCAGCATCATCCAGGAAGGAACCGTGCTGGGAAATGTTAATATTACAGCGGCGCGGATCGTTACGCTGGGCGGAACCATTCGCGGAAATGCCACGCTGACCACTCCCGATGTTTTGTTTTCACGCGAAGCAAAACTGGAAGGGAACCTGGCTTATACGGCTAATAAGGAACTCTTTCCTGCCGAAGGTGTTGTTGAAGGAACCATTGAACGCGTAGTCCCCAAAGCCGAACCATTATTTTCCATGTCGCGATTAACCTCACGCGCAATCTGGTTTTTCGGCGCATTTCTCGCCGGTATTCCTTTCATTGCCCTATTCCCCATGACCACGGCCATGGCAGCACAGCTCGCACGGAAATCGACCTGGAAATGCCTTGCGATCGGATTCCTTGCTTCGGGTGCACTGCCTATTTTTGGAATCATGAGTCTCTCTTCGATCATCGGCATCCCTCTGGGAACTTTGTTACTGGCGGCATGGGGCATCATGCTTTATCTCAGCCGCATCATCATGGGCTTGGTGCTCGGGACGCTTATCCTGCGAAACATGGGAACGTCCATCGGCCGGGTTATTCTTTCGATGGCGCTTGGCCTGGCCATCATTTATTTTACGACCGTTATCCCCTCCATTGGAATGCCGATACAAATGACGGTCATCTGGCTGGGAATGGGATCACTGATTCTGGCACTGCTTGAAAAGCGACGGCTGATTATCCAGGCCCCACAGAATCTGAAGAAACTTGAAGAATTAAGAGACGAAAAATTTAACCCCGAGGAGAAATAGTCATGGAACAAATCATGTTTGCAGCAACGATCATACTCTCAATCGTCATACTGGTCTTTTTCGGACTGATTATGTCGGTAATTGTCCTGTGGGTCCGCGCTTGGGCCGCACAAGCAACCGTTCGCATCCGCGACCTGATCGGCATGAAGCTCCGCCGAGTTCCGCCCCAGCAGGTGGTGCTCACTTATGTTTCGGCGGTTAAGGCCGGACTGACCATTTCCACCGATATGCTCGAGGCGCATTATCTAGCCGGAGGCAGCATGCAGAATGTGGTTCGCGCCATGATTGCGGCCGATAAAGCCAGCATCGAACTACAGTTTCAGCAGGCGGCCGCCATCGACCTGGCCGGGCGTAATATTGTTGATGCCGTACAGACCAGCGTAAACCCGAAAGTGATCGACTGCCCCGACTCGGCTAAAACCCCAACCGGAATGCTTGATGCCGTGGCCAAAGACGGGATTCGCCTGCTGGTTAAAGCGCGCGTAACGGTTCGTACCAATCTGGAACGCCTCGTAGGTGGAGCCACGGAAGAAACCATTATTGCCCGTGTGGGTCAGGGTATTGTCAGCGCCATCGGCTCAATGGAGTCCTACAAGAACGTACTCGAAAACCCCGATTCCATCAGCCGCAAGGTACTGGAAAGCGGCCTGGATGCACAAACGGCCTTCGAAATTGTTTCGATCGATATTGCCGATATTTCAGTGGCCGGAGTCGGACAGATTTCTAACGTCGGCGCCAAACTGGAAACCGACCGCGCCGATGCCGACAAGATTATGCGTCAGGCCGAAGCCGAAGGCCGCCGCGCCATGGCGATTGCCACCGAGCAGGAAATGCGTGCCCGCGTTCAGGAAATGCAAGCGAAGGTGATTGAAGCCCAGGCTGAAGTTCCGCTTGCGATGGCCGAAGCATTCCGCAAAGGGAATCTGGGTGTGATGGACTTCTATCGCATGCAGAACATCAGCGCCGATACCGCCATGCGCGAATCGCTTTCCGGCGGTGAAGAAGAAGACCCAGGGCAATAATCGTATCGTATAGATTGCCCGGATCGCTCCGGGCAATCTGCAGCATATTCCTTGGAGAAAAACAATGGATGATCTAATTGGATTAATCGCCTTTGTCGCGATTGCCGCCATCAACCTGTTGGTTCAAGCCAACAAAAAGAAAAAGCAAAAGGAACGTCTCGAGGGGGCTGAGCCCACTCCGGAACGAAAACCTTCTGCTTTCGAAGCTTTTTTTGAAGATCTTGCGGAAAAACTGGAGCCCAAGCAGACCTCGGTTCCCGACTGGCCAGAAGGCTATGAGCGCCCCGACTACATGCAGGAGATGGATAATTTCGAGCAGGAACAGGACGTTATAAAAAAACCTGTCGCGAAAATTATTCCGGAGCCCGCTCCGGTTACTCCAAGCATCCCGATTCACCTTGGAACGGAAAAAGTCGCCGGACTTAATGCGCCGGCTATGGTGTCGTCCTCGGTCTTCTCGGGATCCGAACTCATGCGCCTTCCCCCTGTTTCCCTGATCAGGAGCAATGCAGCCGGCTCAATCGACTTTGATCTCAAAGATCGCAAGAAACTCAAGCATGCAATCGTCGCCAATATTATTTTCAGTCAGCCACGGGCCTATGACTGCTCGTTCGACAATACCATTGCCAAGTAGGTTCAGGTTTAGCTTAATAGCCGTATGACTGAAATTTCACTTACCCACCTGCTGGATGTCGCCATCTGTGCGGCTGAAGCTGCCGGAAATCATGCGTTAAAAAATAAGGATCGCCGCAAAGAGGCGACCGAGACCTTTGTCCACGATGTGAAACTGGTTCTGGATATGGAGTGCCAGAAAATTGCGGAAGGGATCATCCTCGGTGAATTCCCGGAACATAATATTTTGGGAGAAGAAGAAATCAGCAACAGCAGTGCCTCGCCCTACGAATGGGTCATTGATCCGATCGATGGCACGATGAACTACACCAACGGATTACCCGGCTGGTGCTGCGCCGTGGCGGTTCGTTTACACGACAAGATTTTGGCCGGCTGTGTTTTTGCTCCTGAATTGGGAAACTATTACACTGCACATATTGAAGATGTCGCCAAATTGAATGGCGAGTCTATTGGTGTTTCAGATACAAAACACCTGCAGGATTCCATGGTTTTTACCGGACTATCAAAACACCGGGTCTCCGTTCGCGAACCCCATTTTGAAATGTTTAATATGCTGGCGCTCAACTGCCAAAAGATACGCATTATGGGCTGCGCCGCCCTTGACCTCTGCAATGTGGCTTCGGGCAACGGCGATGGCTATTTTGAAACCAGTATTTATTTATGGGACTATGCAGCGGCCGGATTCATTGCCGAACAGGCCGGAGCCGTTTTATCAATTTACCCTCAGAAAGAAATCCTGCATGGCGCCACGGTGCTATGCACCAATAAACATCTAATTGACGGCCTGCGGGCCATCTACACTAAATGCATCTGACCTATGGCCAAGAAGAAAACCCCACTCGATATTCATTGGCTCTACGAAGCCTCGGTTCAAAACGTCGACACCGATCTTGATTTCGGAAAACGCGTTTATTCCAAACATTGGAAACGTAAACCGCTGACCGTCCGCGAAGATTTCTGCGGAACCGCCAAACTGGCAACCCGTTGGGTTCAGCGTAGCAAATTAAACGAAGCCTGGGGCATCGACTTTCATCAGCCGACCCTCGATTGGGGTGTAAAATACAACGTTTCGGAACTAACCGAAAAACAGAAAGGCCGCCTGCACCTTATCTGTGGCGACGTGCTTGAACAAAACACGCCCAAGGTCGACCTCGCCTTTGCGCTCAACTTTTCCTTCTGCGTCTTTAAACAGCGCGAGGTGCTGCGCAACTATTTCAAGCAGGTATATAAATCACTCTCTAACGAAGGCCTCTTTGTTATGGATATCTATGGCGGCACCGAATCCGTCACGGTCAAATGCGACGATGTCCGCGAGATTCCCGGCATTACCACCCCGGAAGGGGTTGAGATCCCCGATTTTGAATATATCTGGGACCAAGCCGCCTACAATCCGATCAATCACGATACCACCTGCCACATTCATTTTAAGGTTCCCGGTTATGGACGGATCGAAAAAGCCTTTACCTATGATTGGCGGCTCTGGACCCTGATGGAAATGAAAGAGCTCCTCCTCGAAGCCGGCTTCTCCAAAGCGGAAGTTTATCTGCACGACTTTGACGACGACGGCGAATCCGACGAAATCTTCCGCCTCCGTAAAACCTACGAAAACGTCCAAGGCTGGGTCGCCTATGTGGTGGGAGTGAAATAATGACCAAGAAAGAGCGTGCGGAGTATGTCGGTCGAAAACTGGAGGAACTGTATCCGGAGGTTCCGATTCCGCTGGATCATACCGATGCCTTTACCCTTTTGATTGCCGTACTGCTTTCGGCGCAGTGTACGGATAAGCGCGTCAATATCGTCACCCCCGCTCTTTTTGCTAAAGCCTCCACCCCGGAAGCGATGATGAAACTTTCGGTCGAAGAGATCCTCGAATGCATCAAGACCTGCGGGCTGGCCAACAGTAAGGCGAAGAATATCAAAAAACTGGCCGAAGTGGTCGTGAATGAATATGGCGGTGAGATCCCTGCCGATTTCAAGAAACTGGAACGGCTGGCTGGCGTCGGCCATAAAACCGCCAGCGTGGTCATGATCCACGCCTTTAAAATTCCGGCCTTCCCCGTCGATACCCACATTCACCGACTCGCCCAGCGCTGGGGACTTACCAAGGGAAAGAATGTCGAACAGACCGAAGCCGACCTGAAAAAGCTCTACCCGAAAGAAAAATGGGAAGACCTGCACCTGCAGTTCATCACCTATGGCCGGGAATACTGCACCGCTCGCGGCTGCGACGGCACCGTCTGCGAAATCTGCCGCACCACCTATCCTAACCGGAAAAAGCCTTTTATCGCGAATAAGGCATAAATGGCCTTGGTTTCAAGCTTCACATTTCAGAATAGGCAGCTAACGTAAGTCGCAACAAGAAAAGCAATGCCGACAATAAGTACATTTCTGGGAATTGTAATCCGCATGTATTTCGATGAACATGCGCCTCCTCACTTTCATGTCGTTTATAATGAATATGAAGCATCCATCACGATTGAAGGGCTTGAAGTTTTGAGAGGAAAACTACCTGACCGTGTTCTTGGTTTAGTCGTTGAGTGGGCCACGGCACATCAACAGGAACTGCATGAGAATTGGAATCTGTGCGAACAACATGAACAACCACATAAAGTCGATCCCCTTGTTTAGGAGGTTTCCATGGAAAAAGTAATTTTTGTTAAAGCACTGGAAAATCATCGGCTCCAGGTAAAGTTCAGTGATGGAGTTGAAGGAATCGTTGACTGCAAGAACACGCTCTATGGCTCGGTCTTTGAGCCCTTGAAAGACCCTGATTTCTTCGCTCAAGTTAAGATCGATGACTTTGGGGCAGTTTGCTGGCCGAATGGTGCCGATCTCGCTCCTGATGCGATGTACGACAACCTGCTTACGCAACAACAGCAAGTGGCTGAAAACCCTTCGGATTATAATACCTGACGATTCCTCCAGTTGGACATTTAAGAAAAAAGCGTTTCTTGATCATCATCAAGGAACGCTTTTTCAGTTTAGGGCATGCTCTGCTCAACAATTTAAACGAGAACCCGACCATGAAACGTAAAATTATTGAAATCGACGAAGAACTCTGCAACGGGTGCGGCGACTGTATTGTGGGCTGTGCGGAAGGTGCACTTCAGCTGATCGACGGCAAAGCCAAAATGGTAAAAGAAGATTTCTGCGACGGTTTTGGCGATTGCATTGGAACCTGCCCGACCGGCGCGCTCCAGATTGTTGAGCGCGAAGCGGCGGCCTTCGATGAAGAAGCCACGATTGAACATGTCCGCAAACAAGGCGGCGAAGAAGCCGTAAAGCGCATGCTAGATGCCGCAGTAGTACATGAATCTAAAGAAAAGGAGTCTGAAATGGAAAAACCGAAAATGGGCGGATGCCCCGGAATGCAGGTACGCATGGCAGAGAAAAAAGAAACCGCAGCGAAACCTGCAACCACCACCGTTGAAGGCGGCGGACAGGTGATTAAATCAGACCTCGAACAGTGGCCGATCCAGCTGCATCTCGTTCCCCCGACCGCTCCGTTCTTCGACGGAAAAGAGCTCGTCATTCTGAGCACCTGCTCACCGGTGGCCTCTCCCGATGTTCATTGGCGCTATGTCCGCGGTCGTTCCCTCGTAGTGGCCTGCCCGAAACTCGATAAAACCGAAGGGTATGTTGAGAAGCTTGCCGGCATCATGGCCGGAAACAATATTCCGAAAGTCATCATTGTCCGTATGTCCGTCCCTTGCTGCGGCGGCCTGACCCAGATTACACAACAGGCGTACAATGCCAGCGGCCGTACCGATCTGATCGTTGAAGAAGTCACCATTGGCCTCGATGGCGAACTGCTCTCAACCAAACAACTGGTTGGATAATGAATTGTAGCCGGGGTCGACGACCCCGGTCGACCGCTAGCGAGATCCTACAATAAAGGAAAGAACCATGGATAACCTCATAGGAAAAGCCCTCCATCTTAAAGACCAGATCTCCTACGCCGATGGCGCGGTAATCAGCAAAATCCTGCTGAAGAAGAAAACCGGAAACATCACGCTGTTTTCTTTTGATACCGGCCAGGGACTCAGCGAGCATACCTCGCCGTTCGATGCCGTGGTTCAGGTGGTTGAAGGCAAAGGCGCGTTCATTATCGATGGCGACCTGAAAACGGTAAAGGAAGGCGAAATGATCATCATGCCAGCCAATATACCGCACGATGTTCAAGCCGCTGATCAGCCCTTTAAAATGCTGCTCACGATGATCCGATCTAAAAAATAGCAGACAGCTCTGAGCTCACAGCCAACGGCTTGCCCTCTTGATCGCGAGCTGTTAGCTCATGGCCGCCTGCTGTAAGCAAAAGTTAATTCAGCCCCTTTCAGGGATTGGAGAGAATACGGATTTCCTTTCCCTTCCAGTTGATAACTTCGTCAGCCGTAAGCCGCAGAATCAGGCGGGATAAACTTTCGGGCGTAGTGCCGATTGCCGCCGCAATGTCCTTTTTGGAAAGCGGGGTGGTGATTACTTCTTTTTCGCCGTATTGACTGCGGAGAAAAGTAAAGAAGCGGTGTTCCACATCCTTGGTGGTCAGCTCCTGGATCCGCTCGGTGAGATAACGTTGTTTAGCCATCAGCAGCGCAATAAAATCGTTACGAAAACTCTCTTCAGCCAGCAGACGGTGGATTCCCTCGCGCGGAAAGGCCAACACATCAGCCGTTACAATCGCCCGTGCCGAAACCGGATAGCGATCTTTTTCAAACAGAACAACCTCGGCAAAAACCTCGCCGGGTTTGACCACCCGAATCACAACCTCCCGGCCATCTTCTGTGTTTTTATGGAGCTGTATATTGCCCTCGGCCAACAGATGCATGCTCCGACCCTGCTCCCCTTCATGGAAAAGATATTCCCGTTTCTTGATCGTCTTTGGACTGCAGATTTTAGCCAGCTCCTGCCGATGCTCTGCGGATAGCCCTTTAAAAAAGAAGGACTGGTTGATAAATGGTTCGCTATTCATGACGCTCACTTTGACTGCCGAATGCATTCCATGCAATTTCCAAGCACCAAAAATAACCCCTTAATTTACATTCATTCGCTGTTCTATTTTCACAGCGTTGGATATAGGGTGCTCCAACTTTTCGGAGATTTTATGTTTCTATTCGGCAATAAGGAAAAAACCTGCGTGCGCATTCCGCTGGAGGCAAAAGGACGGCTCTATGTCAGTCCCATGCCTTATGGTCCGTATGATCCGGGAAATAAACTGCTGAAGGTTTATAAACAGAACCGAATCTCGTTTGCCGTAATGCTCGTAACCGATGCCGAAATAGAAAAGAAAGCGAAGAAAGACATTCTAACACTCTATAAACAGCAGCATATTGAAGCGATCCGCTTTCCCATTGCCGACTATACCAGCCCGGAACTGCACGCTTTTTCCAAAGTCGTCGATCAAGTGTCGGGCTATCTTCGCGCCGGGACCAACGTGGCCGTTCACTGCAATGCAGGCGTTGGACGCACCGGCGTGATGACCTGCTGCATCGTTCGCGATATCAAGGGATATTCATCCGGCGAAGCGATCGACTATGTTCACGGCTTTATGCAAACCAATATGACCGATGAGCAAATGCGTCTTGTTGACCGCTTTGGTCCGCTGGCCGAACGGATTTCAAATCAGAAAGAGGGAAAATAATGAATAACGTCTGGTTTGCCTTAGGGCTCACCGTTTTTGCGGGCATGGCCACCGGTATCGGAAGCGCCATTGCCTTTATGGCAAAACGAACCAATTTTCGGTTCCTCTCCATTGCCACCGGCTTTTCTGCCGGCGTAATGCTCTATGTATCGTTCGTCGAAATTTTCATTAAAGGCGTTGATTCGCTGGTCGAATCCTATGGCGACCCGCTGGGCCACTGGATTAATGCGGCATCTTTTTTCGGCGGCATGGCCCTGATCGGCATTATTGATGCGCTGATTCCGCATGCGGAAAATCCGCACGAAATTCATACCGAATTCGAGACGGCACCATTACACGATCCGGATGCCCCCCTGCCCAATGCCGAAATGCTGAAGATGAAAACCACCGCCGGCGAGGAAAAACACACCAAACATAATGCCAAACTCATGCGCATGGGTATGTTCACTGCACTGGCGATCGCTATCCACAACTTTCCTGAAGGCCTCGCCACCTTCCTCGCTGCACTCGAAGATCCCAGTCTGGGAATCCCGATTGCCATCGCCATCGCACTACACAATATTCCCGAAGGCATCAGCGTGTCCGTTCCCATCTTCTACGCCACCGGCAATCGCAAGAAAGCCTTCTTCTATTCCTTCCTCAGTGGCCTTGCAGAACCGGTTGGAGCGATTATTGCCTACGGTGTTCTTCGATTCTTTGTCGGCGGTGATGCCGGTGTAATCCCATCAGAAGTCATGGGTATTTTGTTTGGCGGCGTGGCCGGAATCATGGTCTATATCAGCCTCGACGAGTTGCTTCCTACCAGCCGTGCTTACGGGAAAGGGCACGACAGCCTTTTCGGCCTCGTCGCCGGCATGCTCGTGATGGCACTCAGCCTTTTGCTGATGCGGTAAGTTTTACTTCCAGATCCCAGAAAAAATCCGTACATTCACCCTCCACTATTTGGAAATCAGGAGAGAGTTCATGTTCCCCGAAGTACGACTTAGACGCCTACGCCAGAGTGCCGGAATCCGCAACATGCTGGATGCCCCCCTGCCCGGCCCCGAAAAATTCATGTGGCCCACCTTCGTGATCGAAGGCGAAGGCAAACGTGAAGCAATCGAATCCATGCCCGGCCAATGCCGACTCAGCATCGATCAATTATTAATTGATCTCGACCCCGTCGTCGATTCCGGCGTCGCCAGCGTTCTGCTATTCGGCCTCGCAGACGATTCTCAGAAAGATTTCCAAGGTTCGGAAGCCTATAATAAAGAAGGCACTGTTCAGCGCGCAATCCACGCCGTGAAAAACAAATTCCCCGACCTCGTGGTTGCCGCCGACGCCTGCGTTTGCGCCTACACCGACCACGGCCACTGCGGACCATTGACCGATTCCGGCAACGTCGACAACGATGCGGCCATTGCCAACCTCGCCAAAATCTGTGTTTCCCATGCCGCAGCCGGAGCCGACATTGTTGCTCCGAGCGCCATGATGGACGGGCAGATTCAGGCCATCCGCCAAGGGCTCGATTCCAAGGGATGGAACGATACGATTCTAATGAGCTATTCCACCAAATTTGCCTCATCCATGTATGGCCCATTCCGCGACGCCGAGAAATCCAAACCCGGCCAGGGCGACCGCAAAGCCTATCAGGCGTCTCATGGCGATCTGCGCACCGCGCTCCGTGAATCGGAATTCGACGAAGCCGAAGGCGCCGACATGCTCATGATTAAACCCTCGCTCTTCTACCTCGATATCCTCTCCAAAATGCGCGAAACCACCGACCTGCCCATCGCCGCCTACAACGTCAGCGGCGAATATTCCATGCTCCACGCCACCGCCCAGCGCGGTTGGGGCGACCTCAAAGGCATGGTCCAGGAATCAACTGCCGCCCTCACCCGCGCCGGCGCCGATATTTTAATTTCATACTGGGCCAACCAGTACAACGAACTATTCAGGGATTAGTCTCCAATGAGCGAATGAACAACCGGACCACCGGAGCGCTATAAACAAACTGCGCTTTTTTCAAATGCTGCATGCGTTCGCCGGCATTCATGCCCGACTCGGCGAGCGCGGCCGTAGCCAACTGCGCTGCGTGTCGGCGAAGTTTCATGAGCAGCGAAAGATCGGCACCACAACGCGCGCAATCGGTTGATTCGGCGTCCTCCGAAAAGCGCTTTCGGCAAGCAGGGCATTTCGCCTCTCTCATCACTATTTATCCTCAATAAAAAACAGAATATCTTCAATCATTTCACGGGCAGTATCCGCCGCGTCTTCCTCGCGGGATTCTAAGGCGGCCTTCAAATCGCTAATGGCTTCATCGAGATCCTGGAGGTCTTCGGGATCGAGATCTTTCCGACGATTCTCAGCCCGGCTCAACAACTCAATCATAGCCCGGTTTCCGGCCTCAGACGGAGAAACGTCTACTTGTTCCTCGAGCTCTTCAGTGGGGCCGAACAGATGGCGAATCTTTTCGCGGGAGGCGGCCAGTGCCTTTTCATCGGAGGCCGACAGCACATCATCGAGCACCACCGTTTTACTCAGGCCGGTATGCTGTTCAATCGCGGTTACGGTGAGAATCCCATCCAGATCCAAATTCATATTCAGTAAAATGGGACTGCCTTCGTCGGCGGATTCATCCAGCTTTTCAACGCGAAACTCTCCCACCAGCACATTGTCATGTATATTAGAGGAATCGCCCTGATAAATCTCCACCTGCGTCTCCGGCTGCCCGGGGTAATTGGTATAAAATACCTGACCCCGGCGCGCGGGTAGCGGCGTTCCGGACTTAATGATCGGCACGAAATGCTCGGAGCTGTACTCTCCGTTCACCACCGCCAGCGCACGGGTTCCGAACGTGTAGGGGGTGACATCCACCAAAATGCGATGATTACGCTCGCCGGACAATCGGGCGGCCATGACTCCGGCACCATAGGTCACCGCCAAATCCGGATGAATATCGCGGCGCGGCCGGATTTCCAGCTCCTGTTCCAGTATATCTACCACCGCCGGAATCCGCGTGGAACCGCCGACCAATACAACATCATCCAGCTGTTGGGAATTTAAACCGGCCTGTGCCATTACATGGCGCACCGACCCCAGAGTTTTCCGCAATAGTTCGCCACACAACGCTTCAAAATCCGCGCGGCTGACTTCATGGCTAAAATCTGCGGTTCCGCCATCTTCCAACGGCAATCCGGTTTCGGCCAACGTTGCGGCTGCGGCGGCGGAAAGCTCCATCTTCAACTGTTCACAGGCCAGTCGCATCCGATTAATTGAAATCGATGAGAGTGCTGCGCCGCCGGCATGTTCTTCATAATATTTGGCCAGCAGATGTTCATACAGTAGCTCATCCACATCATCGCCGCCCAAGTGATTATCCCCGTGGGAAGCGAGCACTTCCACAATGTCGCCCGACATTTTAAGGATCGAAACATCAAACGTTCCTCCTCCCAGATCGAATACCATCACCTGCTTCGTCTCTTCAACGCCCTCGGCCTCGAAAGCCAGCCCGGCGGCCGTCGGTTCGTTGAGAATCCGAAGCACCTCCAGTCCGGCCAGTTCTCCCGCCTCGCGGGTGGCCTGCCGCTGCGCATCGTTGAAATAGGCTGGCACGGTGATCACCGCTTTACTCACTGCCGCCCCCAGTTCTTTTTCGGCGCGCATCTTGAGTTTTCGCAAAATCATGGCCGAAACTTCCGGCGGCCGATATTCCTGATCGCCTAGCCGAATAGTTTCATCGGACCCCATCTTCCGTTTTACGGAACGAACCGTCTGGTCCGGACGAATGACGTACTGGTTCAATGCTTCCCGCCCGACCACCAATTCATTTTCAAAATTAATCCCCACACAGGAGGGCATAATTTCGCTACCGTCCTCCGACACAATCACAATATTCCCACCCTTTAGAACCGCGACTTCGCTGTTGGTGGTTCCCAAATCTATTCCAATAATCATTTATTTACTCTCCTCAACAATTACCTCTGCAAAACGTAAAATGTCTGCGCCACACACAAAGCCCTGCCGCACCACCGCACTGATACATTCGGACGCAACCTGACCGTCCACGCTCATTCCGGCGGCATTCATTCGTGCTGCATCGAAGGGTGCCCCCACCGTAGCCATCGGCGTCAATGCATGGCGCGTCAGCAGGGCGTTCACCCGCACCGCCAACACCTCCAGCGGCTTGGCCTGCGCCTGTTCCAATTGCCGCCGGACAACGGCTGGCACATAAAACGGCCACTTCAGTTCCCCTTTGCGAGCGCTCAACTCATTGAACGAACCCGCAAGGTCGCCCAACTCAATCAAAAATGGACGGATGGCATCGCGCCGGGCCTGTTGCAACGCCTCCTTATCGGGAGCCTGCGACGGTGCTGCGGGCTCCTGCGCCTGCAACAGCATCGGCAACTCTTCTTTGAGCGTATTTGAAACCGCTCGGCTCGAATCGGCCAACTGGGCGGTTGTGCGCCCCAGGGTCCGCATCTCCTGCTTCAGCGCCGTCAGCTCCTCCGCCAGCGTATACAAATCCATTGAGACCTCTTCCGGCATCTCGACAGGCGTATCCGGCAACGCCTCCAACCAACCACGAAACCGTTCTAACGTCTGCCGTTTCCATTCGGGCATTTCATCATTCATGAAGTCCTCCCGCTCAACCAACTGGTCACCGCCACCGCTTGCCAAACCGCCCGTCCGAAATCCGGTAGCTCGGGTTTTTCATGCTCCGCCAACTCAGCAACCCGCTCCGGCGATGGCACCAAACCAAACAGACGCCGATCCAACCGATCCGCCTCGGTTCGAATGGCCTCATAGGCCTCGCTAATCACCGCAAACTCGGAGGGATGCTCCTCTGGCGGAAAGGCGCGGAGCTTTCGATGATAGGCCGCCGCAACGTCTTCATCTGAAACTTTTTCATTAATACCTAAAATCAAATAGGGATTTCCCATCACTTATTCTCCTTCAAACAATATATTCTGCTGCTGTAGCAACCGTGCCTTTGCTTTATCTGAAAGCGGCGCACCCTGAATTAGGTTTCCCAGCGTTTCCGCGGCCTGGTTGCGGTGCTTCCCACGGGTCGTAAAACGAATCTTACCGATCATCACTTCAAACTCCATCTCGGTTGCCGGAACCCCTTTGGAGAAGACGAAGGGTTTGGATTTCGATTCGGGGAGAACGTCAGGCTCAAATGTATCCTCAAATGAGCCCGCATCATAGTTTGCGGAGCCTTTTGCACTGGGAAACTCATCCTCCCAGCTTTCAATAATCGACTCCACCTCATCCATAGCCATCTCGTCAAATGGATCATCGAATCCGCCCACCGGCACACGCCATGGGCCCTGATAGCGTTTTTTCACCTGATCAAAGTCACGGAACTTATGCTGCATCTTCAGCTCTGCCTGAATCATTTTTTCTGTAGCGGGCTTCTTCAACTGTTTTCTCGACGCCGCTTTGCACAGCGAAGTTACATTTGAAATCAACCTCCGGGTCTCATCGTAGTCGGCTAACGTCCATGCCACCCGTAGGGAACGATCCACTTTTCCCTCATCCAGTTGCCCTCCCAACACCTCAAACCCCGCCCGGATACGTAAAGCTAGTGCCAGAGCCTGATCATCCGAATTTCCGGAAAGCAGCGTACGGAATGCCTGCATAAAACCCTGAGTATCGGCGATCAAATCGTAAAGATCATCCATCTGCATCATCAGTGCGGTTAATGCCGGCCTCAACAACGCAACCGACACCCCCGGATGATCCAGCGCCTTGCCAAGTGCATGACCCAGCTCCCCAGACATCGGTTCCAGAGCCAACTTCCTGTCACAGGCCAACAGCTCCAAATAGCCCTTCAAAATCGCATCCGGGTCATTTTCCAACAACCGCTTCACACCGGCCGGAAGCGCATAAATTCTGAAGCCATCTTCACTTTCGCAGGCATAATAAAGTACGAGCCAAGGCACATTCAGCTCCGCTAGTTCCACACCGCGCTTTCGCTTGTCTCCCTTCGAAGCTTTGCGCCAACGCATAAAGGCCACCTGAACCCGCTCCGACAGCTGTTGCCCGGAATACTCCGCCGCCCATTTTTCAACCGCGCCGATGTCTTCCGCCTGATAGGCCGCTTTAATTCGATGAAACAGCAATACTTGCCGCAAATCATGAACGACCGCTTCCGATTTCAGCAGCCGCATCAACCGGGTTAACCACACCTCCGCCGTCTCAAAAGCCTGCACCTCGGCAAACCGCGTGACAGCCAACCTCAGCATATCCGCGTCCTCCGGGAAGGCCTCGACAAAAGCCGTCATGCCTTCGTGCGTGCCTACGCCGCACTCCTTTTCCGCCCAATCCCAAAACAGATAAATCTCGCGGCAATCCGGCAGTTTTTGAACCAGCTGACGGCACTCAGTAAGCAATGGAACCAGCAAGCTTTCCGCCGCCTCCTCTAGCTCCCAGGCATCCGCCTCCACACGAATTTCATTCCAGGCCTTCTGAGCCTGCTCAAAAAATCGAATCCATAAACGAGCGGCCTCAGGCTTCGACCATCCGGAGCCTCTGATATCCTGCGAAAGATCTGGATGCAGCAGCCCGTTGTGCGGAGAATCAATCAACGCCATCCGGACATAAAGATGAGTCAGACTGAACCCCTCCATTTTCATCCTTTCAAATAGAGCAAAATAGCGATCCGCTTCATACTGACTCTCAATGTAAACTCCAAACGTGCTCGCCACCGTAAGCGCAAACCCCGGACGCCCCTCCGCCAGCGCATACTTCACCAATCCCGCCAGCTTGGGATAGGCCGCCGCCTTCAACCGCCCCTTTTCGACCGTCTCCTCCAGTCCCTTCAACCGCCGCGTATAATAGCCGACGCTCTCATCCACGCTCTGGAGCAACTTTTCGGCCGCCGCCTGAGCCGGGCATCCCTCCAACATGCGCTTCACCGCCGCATCAGCACTCGTACGATTCCCCTGCTTCACCGAGACCAAAACCTGTACGAACAAACGCCAATCCACCAACGGCGAACGGCGCCCAACCCTCTGCAAACATTCCAACGCTCCGGAATCATCTCCCGTTTCAACTTTTATCCATGCTTCCAAAACCAGCTGGGCCTGCACGCCCAGTCCCCCCGACTCAATCTCGCACAGATCCGACGGATCCACCAACTCCGCCCGAACCCGATCCAGCCAGCTACGCTCATCCTGATATTCCGTCAGCCCCAAACGAAGTTTCAGGCTCAGCGCCCAAAAATCAGCCAGCCAGTCCGCGCTCCTCAGCAGCTTATCCGCCTTGGCCCGCACCTGTTCCGCATGCCCTTTCGACAGCAGCTCTCGCAAAAAGGCCTCATGCCCCGCCGCAAAGGCCCGGCGACGTACCAATTCATCCACCGACGCATCCTGATAAATGCGCTCGCCCAGCACACTTGCTCGACGCCCCCGTCCCACAGAAAAGGCCTCATGCTGCTCCCGCAAAAGCACCGCAGCATCCTGCTGCTTAGTAACCGACGGCTTTTTCGTTCCCTTGTTTTTCTTGTTTTTCTTGTTTTTCTTCGCCACAAAACACCTCAATCCTAAACAATAGCCCCTAGCGCGCAAAAGTAGTTGTTAGCTGCATCAGCGGCAAGATATTTACATTCCATCCATTGCCATGATTTTGGATTGGAATCCATCCGTCCCGTGCCGCACTATGCCTGAATGAAACTACTCCACACCTCCGATTGGCACCTCGGCCGCTCCCTCTACGGCCGCGGGCGATACGACGAATTTACAGCCTTTCTAAATTGGCTTGCGGAACAGGTCGAACAAAAACAGGTCGACCTCCTAATCATTGCGGGCGACATCTTCGACACCACCGCCCCCAGCAACCGCGCCCAAGAACTCTACTATTCCTTCCTCTGCCGCATCGGAAAATCAGCCTGCCGTCATGTGGTCGTCATCGGTGGAAACCACGACTCCCCCTCATTCCTCAACGCACCCAAAGCGGTTTTGCAGGCACTTAACGTCCACGTGGTCGGCGCCATGGATCCAGAAAATGAACTCCTGATTTGCCGCGATGCAGAAGGAATCCCCGAAGCCATCGTCTGCGCCGTCCCCTATCTGCGCGACCGCGACATCCGCCAATCCACAGCAGGCGAATCCATCGACGACAAACGCGCCAAACTCGCCGAAGGATACCGCGCCCACTACCACCAGATCGGCGAACGCGCCGAAACCGCGCGCGGCGACCTCAACATTCCAATCATTGGAACCGGCCACTGCTTCGCCGCCGGCGGAACCACGCTGGCCGACGACGGCGTACGCGACCTCAACGTCGGCTCGCTCGACCACATCGAAGCCAGCGCCTTCCCCGCCTGCTTCGACTATCTCGCCCTCGGCCACCTCCACGTTCCGCAAAAAGTCGCCCAATCCGAAACCATGCGCTATTGCGGCTCCCCCATCCCCATGGGATTCGGCGAAGCCAAGCAGCAAAAAATCGTGCTCGAAATCAACTTCGAGGGCCACGATCCAACCGTCGACGAAATCCCCATCCCCTGTTTCCAACCCTTGGAACGGATCGCAGGGGGGCTCGACGAAATCCTTACTGCACTGAAACAGCTCAAACTCGAACACAGCACCGCCTGGCTCGAAATTGAATACAACGCCGCCGAAATCGTCCCCGACCTACGCGATCAGATCGAGGCCGCCATCGAAAATTCCGACCTCGAAATCCGCCGCATCAAAAACAAACGCATCATCGACCGCGTCCTCCAACGCATCGACACCGCCGAAACGCTCGACGACCTCGAACCCGCCGAGGTCTTCACCCGCTGCCTCGAAACCCACGAAATCTCCGACGCCCAGCGCCCCGAGCTCACCGCCGCCTACACCGAAATCCTCCAGACCCTGGAAGAAGCCGATTCCAATGCTGAATAAAGAGGAGAAACTATGAGTGAAAATGACGAACGTAAACTGACGGTACGGGATGAAATGACCGACTTCCTTCTCTACACCGCACCGAACGGACAGGTGAAGGTGGAGTGTATTTTGCACGACGAAACGATCTGGCTGACGCAAAAACGCATTGCCAAACTGTTCGGAGTCGGTGTTCCTGCTATTTCCAAACATCTCGATAACATATTCACAAGCGGCGAGCTGGAACGGGAAGCAACTGTTTCCATTTTGGAAACAGTTCAACAAGAAGGGGCCCGTCAGGTTAAACGCAAGGTGGAGTTCTTTAATCTGGACGCCATCATTTCGGTTGGATACCGGGTGAATTCCTCCAAAGCCACTCAGTTCCGGATTTGGGCAACCCAACTGCTCAAGGAATACATCACCAAAGGCTTTGCCATGGATGATGAGCGGCTGAAAAACGGGCGCTATTTCGGGAAGGATTATTTCAGGGAACTCTTAGAACGCGTTCGCTCGATCCGGGCATCTGAACGCCGGATTTATCAGCAGATTACCGATATATTTTCCGAGTGCAGTATCGACTATGATCCAAAAGCCGAGAGTACTCACCAATTTTATGCCCACGTTCAGGATAAATTCCACTTTGCCGTTACAGGACACACCGCGGCGGAAATCATCCATCAGACCGTTGATGCCGAAAAACCGCTGATGGGTATGATGACCTATAAAAACGCGCCTGACGGCCGCGTGCTTAAATCCGACACCACCGTTGGCAAAAACTATCTGTCCGAAGATGAAATCCGAAAGCTGGAGCGAGCAGTCGCTGCCTTTTTCGACTATATCGAGGGAATTATTGAACGACGAAACACCTTCACCATGGAAGGCTTTGCCGAAAGTGTGAACCGATTTCTCGAGTTCAACGAATACCATGTCCTAGAAGGCTATGGAAACATCTCCCGTACGCAAGCCGATACAAAAGCCCTCGCCGAATATGAAAAGTTTAATAAAACCCAGCATATTGAATCTGATTTCGACAAATTGATTAAACAGTTGCCCCCTCAAAACGATCCCGAATAACGACAGAGAACCCTCATGAGTAAAAAGAAAAAAGAAAACTCCCTCGTCCGATCCTCGGCGGCCGAATACCTCACCTTTATCGCCGCGAGTGGTGATTCGCAAGCCAGTGTGGAAATGCGCTATGAGGATGAGAACATCTGGTTGACCCAAAAGATGATGGCAACCCTTTATGACGTTTCCGTCCCCGCCATCAACCAGCACCTGAAGCGCATTTTTGGCGACAACGAGTTGGAGCGGGAGGCAACTATTAAGAAATACTTAATAGTTCAAACCGAGGGCAACAGAGAGGTTCGGCGAGAGGTAGATCACTATACCCTACAGGCGATCATCGCCGTTGGCTTCAAGATTGAAAACGAGCGTGCCGTCCAATTTCGCAAGTGGGCCAATCAAATCGTCAAAGATTATACCATCCAAGGTTGGACCATGGATGTTGAGCGGCTCAAACAGGGAGGCAACCTGACCGACGAATTCTTCGACCGGCAACTGGATAAAATCAGAGAGATCCGTCTCTCCGAACGCAAGTTTTACCAAAAGATCACCGACATCTACGCCACAGCCATCGACTATGATCTGACCGCTCAAGCCACCCAACGTTTTTTCGCAACCGTACAAAACAAACTGCATTGGGCCATTCACGGCAATACGGCTGCGGAAGTCATCGTCAATCGCGCCGAAGCCGACCAACAGAATATGGGTTTAACCTCATGGAAGGATGCTCCGGGCGGTAAGATTCAAAAATTTGATGTCAGCATTGCCAAAAACTACCTGACCGAAAATGAGATGGCACAACTACAACGACTAGTATCCGCCTATCTGGATATCGCTGAAGATATGGCCCTACGGAAAATCCCGATGACCATGCAGGATTGGGAATCTCGCTTGAACAAATTCATCGAGGCGACTGATCGGGAAATTTTGAAGGACGCAGGAAAAGTCACAGCCGAACTCGCCAAAGCCCACGCCGAAACCGAATTCGAAAAATATCGCATCGTCCAGGATCGCCTCTTCGAATCCGACTTTGACCGGTTGGTGAAGGGATTGGGAGATGTGACAGATGAAACAGAAATTAATTAAGGCAGACTTAGCTAAATGACTGATAAAGATGAGCTCGTTTTTTCTACCATACAAACTTTCCTAAAAAACCCGCCCGTTATCATATGGGGGTCAGGAGCAACTGTTGCTCTTGGGCTTCCAACTATGGGAACATTAAATACGGCTTTGAGAAAAAATATTACAGGATTTAACGAATCGAACGATAATTTGGAAATCGAACTAGGCGATCCAAAATATGAACCCCAATTTCCGGAAATAAGGAAAGTCATTTGGGATGCGGTCAACACAGCGGATGCGCAAGTTCTATCCGAATTGATCAATAATAATTGCCGATTATATGATGGCATCAACAGAATGATCGAAAAGTTCCGAGAAACTCATCCACAAGTAGTTAACATAATCACAACCAACTATGATCGCGTACTGGAATATGTCATGGCATACCACAACATTCCCTTTACTGATGGATTTGAAGGCAAACAACTATCCCGATTTTACAGCGACAGTTTTCGCGATAAAAATATTACCAACCTTATTAAAGTACACGGTTCGCTGAACTGGTTCAAAGTTGACGGAAGCATTCGGCATCTAATGCAAAATTCTGAAACTGTAGAGCCAGTCATTATCTGTCCGGGGAAGAATAAATATAAGGAAGCGTACAATTCTCCATACCGAGAACTTATTCAAAAAGCTGATGATCTAATTAATGAAGCCTCCAGCTTTTTAGTCGTTGGTTTTGGATTCAACGATGCCCATCTTACGCCGAAAATAAGAGAAAAAGTTAGAGAAGGAACGCCACTCGTATCTATTGCAAAAGAAATCACGGACAGTTGCAAAGAGGAACTCAAAGATGCGCAGAAGTATATATTCTTGCAGGAAGGTGATGATTCCTCAACGAAAGTTACGCTAAAACTTAACCGCGATTCGGAACCTAAAGAAATCATAGTTAAAGATGATTTCTGGAAGTTAGATCAATTCATGGAGATTTTGTAAAATGAGTGATGATGCACTAATTGGAAAAGTTCAAAGCGTAGATACGGGAAATATCTCCGTAAAAGTCGAAAGAGAGGAATTGCTGAACAACGTTCAGATCAATCAAATTGTTCAGATTCGCTCTACTAAAACCGGCGAGAAAATCATTGGATTAATCAGTAAAATCATGCGCAAAGCAGTTTCTGATAAAATCGATATTGACTCAGAGCCAGACTTTATTATTGAAAACCTCATGCGCGTCAACCTTGTCGGAACTCTGGTTGAAAAAAGCGGATCTGACAAAAATATTTTCAAACGAACCTTAAATACGGTTCCAAGCATTAATGCGGACTGTTTCCTGCTACAAGGCTCCGACCTCTCCAGCTTTATGAGCATTATTTCATCAAACAGTGAAAATCCTCTTAGAATCGGAAAACACACAATCTCAGACGAATCCGATGCTAACCTAGATGGAAACAAATTCTTCCAGCGCCATGCCGTCATTGTCGGAGGTACTGGGTCAGGGAAATCATATACCGTTGCGAGCATCCTCGAAAAAGCGGCGAACCTTCACTCGATCAATTGCCTAATTTTTGAGCCTCTTCCGCAGAATCGGTGGGTAGTATGCTGCCCTTTTATGCCCCTAACCCCTGAAAACAGGAGATTTTCCTTTAAAATAGACCCTTTCTTTCCT
>JADGFE010000209.1 GCA_016744085.1 Kiritimatiellales bacterium
ACTCCTTCTGTGTAGTGTCGTTTTCGTCGACAACACATTACAGATAAGTTGTTCGGTGTGTTAATCATTCATTTACCCACTGATTTGGCGGAAGACCCGTAAATCAAATGTAATAAATTAATAATTGGAGGTCATTCATGTCCGTTAATCAGGCTGTTGTTTTTACTAAACCCGTTCATCATTTAGGAGCCGCTCTAACTCCATCAATCCTTGATGAACGAGCACGAGCCTATTTCGAAAGCAAAGGGTTCACCATCGTATCTGGCAAGAACGTGACGGGCACTGAACTCGCAGAGCGCGATGTGATTAAGCAACATTATCTGATGTACAGCAACGCTGCATGTGCCGCATCTGTTTCGGATCTCAATATTTCCGATAAGGGCATGGAAGCGTTTGAATCAGCCTTTGGGAAAAGCTGGGATCATGAAGTTGCAATCGGACGGATCATTACTACAGCAACCCTGTTGAAAGAAAAGGGGATCGATGTTAATCAGCTTTTTGATCTGTGGAATGAACAATTCGGAGCCCGTAAAACCGCGAAGATCCAGGACGGCTTGCTGATGGCCTATTTGGAAGAGCAGGATTGCTATTGCATCAATGCATTTTTCCCTGCCATGGAAGCCAATTTTAATAACCCCGAAACCCATATGGATTATTATGTACTCGAATTTGATCCTGCAGCCACGTCCTGGGAACAGTTTCGTAAAAACATCCTAGGCTCTACGGATGCCAGCAAGGCCGCCCCTGAAAGCTTTCGCGGTCAGCTTTATGCGGAGTTCAAGGTCGACTTTCCCGGGCGCGATAATTTTGTGCATGGCAGTGCCGGAGCTTTTGAAGGATTTGTCGAACGAGCCGTTCACGAAGCGGACTTTAAGATGGATTCCAATCCCATTGGTCAGTATCTAGAAGGGCGGGGAGTAACATTGGATACATTTTCCGAATGGAAAGAAAATCAATCTGTTACGGCACTCGGCGAATTGTTTGATGCCACGGAAGAAAAGAATACAGCTGATATTATTTCCGATCTGGATGGTGTTGAGTTCTAGGCTTATTAACCGTTATTTTTCTTGGTCAGCTTTAAAGGAACCCGATTAGGTTCATGAGATCAATAAATACGTGAGGAACTAACCAAGGAGCTTGTACCATGAAGAAAATGATGAGTATCGTTGCTGTTGCATTTTTAATGGCTGGCATGACCGGTTGCTGTTGCATGAAGGATAAAAGCTGTGCCGAAGGTTGCGCGAAAGAATGTTGTGCAAAAGAATGTCCTGAAGGTTGCACAAAATCCTGCTGCGCAAAACCTGCGGCATAACGCATTTTGCTGTAGTAAACAAAAGCCCGTCATTGCAGACGGGTTTTGAAATGCTGTTTCATAAGTGATAGTCCCAATTGCCACTGAAGCTGCAGTGCTGACATACCAGCCGTTTGCGTCGTCATCAGATAAGCACCAAAAACCATGCCTGTAATGATGTCCTTGTCGCGTGCATAACGGTTTCTGCCGTTAGTGAGGTCTCCCTGAGGCCATGCCGACACCGAAGAATACGAGGTCTTGTCGCGATTCGTTGCGCCGTATCGCTAATTCCACACATTGGACAGGCAAATCCATTCGGCCATCGAATTTCCTCAATATAAGCAATGCATTCTGGTTCCCCCGGAAACATTCGTTGAAATTCAAGTAGCGACTCGGGATGGGGTGTTTTTATAGCAGAAAACGCTATATGTAGGGGTTCGGTGTGTCAACCGGATAGGCATCTCAAAGAGCTTTAAACAAGTCAAATCAGGAGACATAGACAACTTAGGTTCGGAATGCCGTCCCCCATGGTTACCTTTCGAAAAATCCTGCGACGTAAAGGCGGAGAAAAGGAGAATAATCCTTCAAAATTCAACGCCTGGCACCAAGCATCGGGAATCAGGATAAGTAGAGCCTGTCCCATTTGAGTGGGATTTCGACGAGGGTTGCGCGAAACTCCCGGTAATCTTTCGATGCAAAAACATCAGGAAGTTCTGGACGAAGTTCGGGCTGGAAGGTGATTATATTCATGTGCGTTACCTTTCTTTGTTGTGGTGACAAGAAATATAAAGCACCTCTATCCGACATCGGAGGCAAAAATACCTCCTATGTTCGGAATCCTCCTTCACTTTAGCCCCGCCAGCAGGGCTCTTACTGAATCGGGACAGGCTCTAGGTACATGCACGAAAAAAGCCCACCTTCTCAGGTGGGCTTTTCAATCGCGTAATTTTCGTCCTAAAAATCGACGATATTGGAGATGTAGCTCTCTAGTTCGCTGATTGGTAGGCGAATCTGTTCCATCGTATCGCGGTCACGAATCGTGACGGCGTTATCTTCTTCGATGGTTTCGAAATCGATGGTGACACAGAGCGGTGTTCCGATTTCGTCTTGACGACGATAGCGGCGACCGACCGCGCCGGTCTGGTCGTAGAAACATTTCCAGCGTTTGGAAAGCTGCTCATAAACCTCGCGGGCTTTTGCCACCAACGGCTCTTTATTTTTAACGAGCGGAAGCACGGCGACCTTGTAGGGTGCAATGCATGGAGAGAAGCGCAGTACGGTACGGGCTTCGTAGCCTTCGGGAGCACGATCAACGCCGACTTGAGCAGTCAGTACTTCGCCGCCGTCTTTGCCTTTCGGGATCCATTCGATGCGGTAGGCTTCGCACAGCAATGCGAGCGCAATACGATCAACACCAGCAGAAGGTTCAATGACGTGCGGAAGATAGGTTTCGTTCGTTTCTTCGTCGCGGTATTCCAGTTTCTTACCACTGGTTTTCTGGTGCTGAGTCAGGTCAAAGTTACCGCGGGCAGCGATGCCTTCCAATTCCTGGGTTCCAAATGGGAAGTCATAGAGAATGTCGGTGCAAGCGCTGGCATAGTGAGCTAAGGCATCGCCTTCGTGAATATCACGATGCATACGTCCTTCAGGCAGGCCAACCTTTTCATACCATTTCAAACGCTCAGCAACCCAGTATTCGTGCTGCTCAGCGTCATCGCCGGGCTTAATAAAGAATTCGAGTTCCATTTGTTCAAACTCACGTGAACGGAACGTGTAGTTACGTGGGTTGATTTCGTTGCGGAAGGCTTTGCCGATCTGTGCGATACCGAAGGGAATCTTATTGCGGACGGTTGAGCAGACGTTGCCGAACTGGGCAAAGATACCCTGAGCCGTTTCAGGACGAAGGTAGGCCACATTAGAGCTTTCTTCGACGGGGCCGACGTAGGTTTTAAACATGAGGTTAAACGCGCGGGGTTCAGTCAGAGTTCCGGCTTCTTTGGTGTCGGGGCCGACGAGTTTGTCGTAAGCATCGAGCGGAATGTTGAGTAGAGCTACTTCGCCGTAGTCGCCAGCATCGCCTTTAGCAATTTTCTTAATTTTCTTCTCAGCCGGAGCCGGAGCATTTTCGTGGTAGGCAAACATCAGCGCGGCGTCATCGGTCTTGTGCTTGAGTACGAAAATCTGGTCCGCACGATAGCGGCCTTTGGTTTCGCGGCAGTCCAGCATCGGGTCTTTAAAATTTCCAACGTGGCCGGAAGCTTCCCAAACACGGGGATGCATAATGATCGAGCTGTCGAGGCCGACGATATCTTCGCGCAGCTGGGTCATGGACTTCCACCAGCAGGCTTTAATGTTGCGCTTCATTTCAACGCCGAGGGGGCCGTAATCCCAGAAACCGTTGATTCCTCCATAGATTTCCGAAGTTTGGAAAATAAAACCACGCCGCTTGCAGAGACTGACAAGGGCGTCCATCGTTACGTGATAGTCATTTGCTTTCATAAGCTGGCGAGAATGCCCAACGGAGTCTGAGGGGTCAAGAAGAACAACTGTAAGAAAAGCGTGTGGTAGACTGTAAATTAAAATGCCCAACTTTTCTGAGACGGGAGCATCTCATGCCATCAACTCCTGAATGAACAACTCTTCTGCGGTTTTAAAATTTGGGTCTTCCGCCAAATCAGTGGGTGCACGTGAGGTTTTCGCTTTGCCTGAAAGTTTGAAATGGCCTGAAATCAGGATGGCATACAAGTAATATGAC
>JADGFE010000210.1 GCA_016744085.1 Kiritimatiellales bacterium
GTATAGAAGGGATAATATGAGTGATCATCAGGAAATTGAAACAGGTGGATATGAACATCGCTTCGGCGGGCTTTTCCGGCTCTACGGAAAAAGCGCCATGGAAAAGCTTCAGTCCGCCCATATTCTGATTGTGGGCGTCGGCGGCGTCGGCTCCTGGGTGGCGGAAGCACTGGCCCGTTCGGGTATCGGACATCTGACGCTGGTCGACTGGGATGACATCTGTTTTTCCAATACCAATCGCCAGATCCACGCCATGACCGGCACCGCTGGGCGGGCCAAAGTCGATATTCTGGCCGACCGCATTCACCTCATTAATCCCGAATGCCGCGTCAATGCCATCCGGGAATTTTATACTGAAAAGAATGCCGATGAACTGATCTCAACTAATCTCGATTATGTTGTGGATGCCATTGATAAAAAGAATGCAAAGATTCACCTCATTACCCAATGTAAAACCAATGGCATTCCGGTGATTGTAAGTGGCGGTGCCGGCGGCCGGGTCGACCCCTCCCAAATTGAAGTCGCCGATCTGCGCGATTCCCATAACGACCCCCTGCTCGCCGCCTGCCGAAAACAACTCCGAAAAAACATTCCTGGCATGCATCTGCAGCATAAAAAGAAATTCGGCATTCCATGCACCTTTTCAGCTGAACCAATTCGTTATCCTCACCCCGACGGCGGGATTTGCATGGAAAAACCATCCGATGGAGATGGCCCGAAACAACTCGACTGTCAGTTTGGATTTGGCTCCGCCACGTTTTTAACTGGAAGCTTCGGCTTCGCCATGGCCGCCCGCATCATCAACGACCTCGTTGAGAATGATTAGCCACATGGTTGAAAGCGGATAGCGACCGAGCCAGCGCAAAGAATTAAACGACCGAAAGGATGATGCCTTCGAGGCCGGAAGGGAGCATGATATAACCCGCTTCGATATTGCCCATGAGTTTGGAACCGAGGGGCGATTCGGGGGTAATCACGGTGAGGCTCTTTCCATCGACCGCAACTTCGGTTCCGCCGCCGCAGTTGAGCAGCATGTAGAAATCAACATCACCCTCCAGATCCACTTCCACCACAGCCCCCACATCAATCTCCTGCCCGGTAAAATCTTCCACCACGATCGTTTTCAGCTCAACAATCTCATGCTGAAGTTCCTGCACATGGTTGGCATAACCACGCGCCAAATAGGCGGCTTCGATTCCTGTGGTGTCCCGCTGTTTCTCCGCCCCCGCTGCACTGAACGCCGCTCCGGCGTTCGACTGCACATTTGCCCGCACCTGACGCTCCAGTTCTTTTTCCAATGCCTGGATCACCGCATCTAAAATCGTTTGTTTCATGTCGTTAAATTTTTAAAAGTAGAAGCGACGCCCTCGTCGCTTTACCTGTTGCCTACTTACTGTTCGGCGGAATGCGACGAGGGCGGCGCATCTCCGATTTACTCATCCGATGGCGACAACGAACTTCGGCGGTCTCACGGTTCGTAGTCGAGCAGTTCAGCGTCTTTGATGAGGCGGCAGAATTCCTTTTTGGTGACCAGACAGGTGGTGCCTTCGCCCTCGACGGGATCGGTCATAATTTTATAACTGACCGCCAGCCGTGCGAGTTCGCAGATGCGAATATATTCTTCGCCCTTTTTATAAAGTTGGTTTTGTTGAAGTTTCATGTCGCGTATATAACACGATCCCGGCAACGACTCCACGAAATTGGCGATGAAACCCGCTGATCTCTACCGAATATCCGTCTAAAAAAGGTGAAAATATTAAACGATGAACCCATCCGATCTTATGACCCAATGGCTCGGTCTCTTATCGACTCAATCTATCAAGGACCAAACGACAAACAAACTGACCCATGACATGCTGACAAAACTGGGAAACGATGCGAAAGCTGATGCACGTTTCTGCAGGAACCACAATATGCACACCGAATTATCGGATTCCATCCAGCAGCTTGCCATTGCGATGGAGCCGGAAACCTACATTCATCGCCCTCTCCAAAAATGCTTCGTCACAAATGTATCGCAGAGGCGTCTCGCCTGCTCTCTGAATGGTAGATAATGGCGCTGAAAACAGCGCGGCGATTTATATCTTTTGCGCGCGTTCAATCCGGCGATGCGCATCCATCAGCTCGCCGGGATTGGTCTGGGCGGCGAGCAGGGAGAGTTCTCCACACAGCACCTGAGCGGCGCAAAGACAGGCGAGGCGCTTGGAATTTTCGCCGGGCGCCCGGTCTTCGGTCAGTCCCATGCGCTGCATGTTTTCCAAAACAAAGTCGAGGCCCTTACCGTTCCCGACCGTGCCCATAATTAGATTGGGAAGTGTAACGGAAAAATAGAGATCCCCTTCCCGTTCCTCGCAGATGGTGAATCCCTGCGAGCCTTCCACAATATTGGCGGCGTCCTGCCCGGTGGCCAGATAGAAGCCCAGCAGCATATTGGCAAAGTGCGCGTTGGCACTGCGCGATCCGCCTGCGAGCAAGGTCCCTATCAGATTTTTTCGGATATTGAGCTGCACCACTTTTTCGGGCGTGGTTTTCAGATAGCGTCGGCAGATTTTTCCGGGGATCGTCATTTCGGCCACGACATATTTTCCGCGCCCGAGGATGCCGTTCACGGCGGTGGCCTTCTTGTCGGAACAGTAGTTTCCGGAGATCGATCCGTATTTCAGGTTCGGGTGGTTTCCAAGAATATGGTTCATCAGCGCTTCAGCCGCCTGCGTACACATATTATGTCCGGAGGCATCGCCCGTCGTAAATTCGAACCGGAGGAACAACAGATTGCCGGCAATTTGTGAATTCAGATTAATGAGTTTGGCAAAACGGCTGGTGCCTTCAACAATTTCCTGAAGCTTGGGCAGGCCGATTTTTATTTGTTCCCGCGCCAGAACGGCAGCGGTTGCATCAGGCGCTTCAAAAAGAACCGAGCGGGTCATTCGATCGTCGACAAGCGTGCATTTAATTCCCCCTTCACAGTTCATCGAAACGCGTGCACCGCGGTTGACAGAAGGCCATAGCGGAATTTCATAAGTGGCCAACGGGACTTCAAAGTCCCCCTCTATCGTTGTCCCCGAAACTTTAAGGGGACCAACAAACTGCATGGGAATCTGTGCAAAATCACTCATTACTGCTCCTTTAAAAGAAAAAAGAGTATGCGGGAACGCATATCGTTGTCAATTCACTCTCCTCATGCCTCATTGGTAGGTTCTGCTGCCATGCTTCAGCCATCCCCCGATATGCGAACCTTTCGGATCGTGATGCGTCCAATGAACAACGCCGCCCTTTGCACTCCATTCATACTCCCCGTAGAACGCTACGGAATCGCCCTTCCTCAGGGAATCGATCTTTGGAGCCAGATCAATATTATGTGCCACCAGCACCGTCGGCCCTGAAGAAAGTTTTAGAATAAAACGCTGATGACGGGAGCCAACCAAATCATCCGGCAGCCCCCGGTCAACCCTCCCGCGTCCCCGAACCTGAACGTTGCTGTTTCGATTATTAAACACACATGAAACATCCTCCGCCCCAAAATTGCCGCTTTGCACAGTGGCTGTTATTTCCTGCCGCTGAAAGCGCTCGGAATTTTGGCGCACATACATAGATCCCGAAGCCAACTACTACAATGACAATCAACTTTTTCATGACGGTTTCGTCACTTTTCAGCACCCCGCTTTGGTGAAGCAACATGTACCAGGCCAGCCATAGAAACAGAAAGGGGGCCCTGGGTCGTTTTCTGATTTACTGCCGTTAAACGGCGCAGAGCACCGTCCTACACTCCGGCCATTGATTTAATTGCGTTTTAGTTCTTTAACTTCATTTAATATTAATTAAACCCAAACCAATCGAGTTATAAATAGTCATAACTGTATAACTTTTAAATTAATACGCATGGATCATGGATGGGTTGACTTGTTGGCTATATCGCCGTTAACTCAAAAAATAAATTTGCCTCTTCCGCAGAATCGGTGGGTAGTATGCTGCCCTTTTATGCCCCTAACCCCTGAAAACAGGAGATTTTCCTTTAAAATAGACCCTTTC
>JADGFE010000021.1 GCA_016744085.1 Kiritimatiellales bacterium
GCGGAGGCTGCCAGTTGGACGCCAGCTCAGTGGAAAACATCCCGCGAAACTCAGAACGCGTAGTCCTGTCAAGGCGGTCGCCGAAGAGACGCATACATTGAAACGCCCGTCAAGAATGCTCAGTCGTTGGCCGGAAAAAATAAGTCCTGATCCTGAACGATCAGCATATCCAGGTGTGTATCCTCCTTCGAATATTCCTCCCAGAATGGTGGCATCGTCTGCTAGTAGATACATACCCGCCCCTCCGCTAATACTGGAAGAGGGTTCGCTTTGGGGATCATTGGCTGTGTGGCCACCGAGTCCGCCTTGATAGGAACCCTCATCGACTACGACATTTGAGAATCCTTTAATGAGTGCGCCAGAACCTCCTGCAACCGATAGGGTTGCTGATTCAAAGCTGTTGTTTGCTTCAGTGATTGTTCCTCCGTTACCGCCCGAGGTATTGATGTTGCGTAGAATAAGATTATTTGTGTTGTCCGAGAGGGGATTGCTCCTTAAGACCAATCCAGAACCTCCATCGGCCGGTACATGGCCTCCTCCATAAAGTGTTGCGTAATTTGGGCCATGAATGGTCCCTCCGTTGCCTCCCAGAAAGGTACTGTCCGAAAAAACGGCGTCGGATGATCTATCCGTTAGGAAGATGGCTCCGGCACCTCCATATGCCATCTTTTGCTGATAGGATGGGGCATAATAAAGGGGGGGACCCAAGCGGCCATACCTACCTGTTGGGGTAGGTGGGTTCAACCGAATTGAGTTGACGGTGCCCCCATTTCCTCCAATGGCGGTTACATTAGTGAGTAAAGTCGGGAGGCCTGTATTCCCGTAAAGTCCAATGCCTCCAGATGCGATAATATTGAAAGTTTCTCTGTCGGAATCGATCCGCTGTTCGGCAGTTCCTCCGTTTCCTCCTTGGAAAGTGCCTCCGCTAATAACGAGGTTTGTGGATTCTGTGAAATATACACCATGCCCTCCAGCTGAACTGACATTTTCTCGTCCCGTGGCTTGCCCTCCATTTTCGCCGACTGCACTTGTGTTGTTGAGATAAACCCCGCCCGTATTGCGAAGAGCCAGTCCATATCCGCCATCGGCCCCGGCACTTTTTAATCCCTCGGCGTATCCGCCATGTCCTCCTGTAAATACGCCGTGCTGGATTGCGTATGCGAAAGGGGCTGCGTTCGATATTGATCCACCCGCTCCTCCTGTAAAAGTGCCACCAAGAATGTTTATGTTTGTATTAAGAATCAGACTGCCGCTTCCTCCTTCGACAAGGATGCCCGCATTCGTAATAGTTGTAGCACCACCTGTGAAGGTGCCTCCTGAGAGGTTGTTATTCGAAATGGAGCCGATAGTTAGCCCATTGCCTCCAGCTATAAATGCCGATCCCCCGGTTCCTCCCATCGATGATAGGAGTCCAGAATTCAGGGGGGCGAATGCATTGCTTGAGCTTCGCTGTGCTATTCCAAATAAATTTGAAATGCTGCTAACGAATGCGCCTGTTCCCCCATAGGCATAAACAGCTGAATTCGTTGAGATTCCGATGGCTTGTCCTCCAGATCCCCCAGAAGAGTTCAGGTTGGTGGTAGTCTCAAAGAACATCGTTCCTGAATAGTGTATGCCGGAACCTCCTGAAGAGTAGATTTCGCTAACAATAGCTGAGGGGTTGGTGTTCAGTACGGAGGATTCATAGGCGATATTTCCATCGCTGCCAGCCAGATTGCCGACAGATAATATCGCGCTATAAAAAAAGCCCGCATGCCCATGGTCACCATTAGCCGAAAGGATGCTGTTTTCAAATGTGGCAACAGTTGCCAGGCTGAATGAAGGCAGTATGGCAATGGTGAAAATCGCCGCTTGTTTTGAGTTAAATCCCAGCACAATGAATCTCCTATATAATAGTAAGGATTTGGAAATAACTCGATTTAACCTGTAAAGCCAAGAGCGAAGCCTAAAGAAGTTAGGATGCATGTTGAAAGAAATGGTTTGAGGGATGTTTGCGTTAATCTGCGTCATCTGCGGGCGCTTCTCCTGTTTGTCCTGCGCTTGACGTTCGGGCGGGGCTCGGGTAGCTTGTACGCTCGTTTTTTATGGGCGGAATGGCCCGAAACCCCATTGCTTAAATTATGACCGATCTTAGTTTAGTCCGAAATTTTTCAATTATCGCCCATATCGATCACGGTAAGTCGACGCTGGCTGACCGCATGATGGAGCTCACGCATACGGTGGAAGACCGTAAGATGAAAGAGCAGCTGCTCGATTCAATGGATCTGGAGCGTGAGCGCGGCATCACCATCAAAGCCCATCCGGTTACGATGAAATATAAGGCGAAGGATGGAAATATCTATACCTTCAACCTGATCGATACCCCCGGCCATGTGGATTTTTCCTATGAAGTGTCCCGCAGCCTGCAGGCGTGCGAGGGTGCTATTCTCGTGGTAGATGCCGCTCAGGGTGTGGAAGCGCAGACGGTTTCCAATACCTACCTGGCCAATGATAACGGCCTGACGATTATCCCCGTGCTCAACAAAATTGAGATGCCGAATGCGGATATTGATGAGGTTTCCCAGCAGATTGAAGACATTCTGGCGATCGAAGCAACCGATGCTCTGCAGGTAAGTGCTAAGGCAGGAATCGGAATTGAGGAAGTGCTGGAAGCGGTCGTGGAACGTTTTCCTCCGCCGGAACCTGCGAATGATCATTTTACCCGAGCACTCGTTTTTGACTCTAAGTATGACGCATTCCGTGGCGTAGTGGTTTATATGCGTCTATTCAGTGGAACGCTGAAAGCGGGCGACAAAGTTCGAGTGATGAGTACCGGCGAAGATTACGAAATTAAGGAAGTCGGCATTTTTACGCCGGAAATGGAGAAGAGTAAACTTCTGGATGAAGGCTCCGTAGGGTACGTGATTGCTAATATTAAGGACGCTTCTGAAATTCAGATCGGCGATACGCTCACGATTGCTAAAACCCCGGCACCCGATGCGTTGCCCGGGTTCAAGGAAATCCACCCCATGGTTTTCTCGGGCATTTACCCGGTGGAAACATCCGACTATGAAAAGCTCGGTGCCAGCATGGATAAACTGCGTCTGAATGATGCGTCGTTTTCCTTCCAGGCCGAATCATCGATCGCACTTGGCTTTGGTTTCCGTTGCGGCTTCCTCGGGTTGCTGCACATGGAAATTATTATGGAGCGCCTCCGACGTGAGTTTAACCTCGATATCATTTCCTCTTATCCAAACGTGGTTTACCGCGTCGTGTTGAATAATGGCGATGTTCAGGAAATCGACAATCCGATGTACCTGCCTGATATGAGCAAAATTGCGCATATCGAGGAGCCCATGATCGACACCACGATTATTTGCCCAACAGATTATCTGGGCGAAATGATGAAGCTGATCATGGACCGTCGCGGGGAAATTAGAAAAACCGATTCTATTGATGGAACGCGCGTGATGCTCACCTGCTATATGCCGTTGAACGAAGTGCTGATCGATTTTTACGACAAGCTCAAGACCATCAGTCGCGGTTATGCTTCGATGGATTACGAATATGCCGACTATAAACAGTCTGAGCTGGTCCGTATGGATATTATGATTCACAGCGAGGTCGTGGATGCCTTTTCGAGTATTCTGCATCGCTCCAAAGCGGAATTCCGAGGGCGGCAAATGTGTAAATCACTGCTCGACGTGATTCCGCGCCAGGCGTTCGCCGTGGCGGTGCAAGCGGCCGTGAACGGAAAGATTATCGCTCGGGAAACCATCAAGGCCTACCGCAAAGACGTAACAGCCAAATGTTATGGCGGGGATATTTCCCGTAAACGCAAGCTGCTCGAACGCCAGAAGGAAGGTAAGAAAAAACTCAAGAAAATCGGTAAGGTTAATATTCCGCAGGAGGCCTTCATCGCCGTTCTGAAAACGAACACGCAGTAGAGGATTTAAACACGAAGTCCTCTAAGAATAGCCTTTGTGCTCTTGGAGTCTTGAGCGAGCAGAGCGAGTGGGTGTTTTATTTTTGTATGGAGAATCAATGAATGGAATTTTGAAGAAACGGAAATTGCGGAAGCAACTTAAAGAATATCTCCATGCCGCCCGGCATGCCCGGCATATGCGCGAAGATATTGCAGATCCTAAGGATCTTGAGATTTTGGCTAAGGCCGAGGCTGTGGTGCTGGAGATTCGCCGCACGGGTGAGGGCGATGTAGAAAAGGCGGTTACTGCGCTGGAGGTTGCTGCAAATAAGATTTATCCGTCGCACAACACATCCGGCCTGCGGGAAAATATTGAAGTGATCATTGTGGCGCTGGGTGCCGCCATGGCTATTCGTGCTTTTTTCTTTCAGCCCTTTAAAATTCCGACGGGTTCCATGCAGCCCACGCTGAATGGTATTACGGTTGAGGCGCAGGCTGAACCGGGTTTCTTTGATAATCCGGTTACCAAATTTCCGAAATGGTTGCTGACGGGCACCTCCTATAAGGAAATCCGCGCGGAAGCGTCGGGGCAGGTGAGTCAGAGTGCGCGTTTTGACCGTGATATGCTGATTATTGATATCGGCGGTGTTCCGCACAAGATCCCAAGCTACATGCGCGATACGCTTGCCCTGAAACAGTTCTATAATGAAGGCGACATTATCGCGAGTGGCAGGGTGATTGCCGGTGATCATATTCTTGTGAACAAGATGAAATATAATTTCATGCTGCCGGAACGAGGTGACATTTCGGTATTTGATACTAAAAATATTGCACACCCACACGTGCGTAAAGATACCTTCTATATTAAGCGCATGGTCGGGCTTTCCGGTGAAAAAATGCAGATTCAGAATGGTCGCATCGTGGCTGATGGAAAGATTATTTCTGATCCGCCGATGTTTGAGACCATTGCTACCGACCCTGCATATAACGGTGGGCACGGTAATGATGGCGAGCTCTATGATGCGGAGCAATTTCTGCAACTTGGGGAAGATGAATATATGATGTGCGGTGATAATACGGCGCCAGGCATGAGTCTGGATGGTCGTTTTTTCGGAGGAGTTCCTCGTAATGACTATCAGGGACCTGCCATTTTTGTCTATTGGCCCTTCCGGGATCATTGGGGCATCGTACGCTAGTAGATAAAATTGCTCGATTTGCGGGTTGACTTCAAAACCGCCATCGCTATTATCCGATCCTCTTTTGCAGAAAATAGAACAAATTTGACTAAACGGAGTAAGTTGATATGCCGAATCTTAAAAGCGCCAAGAAAAGAATGCGCCAGAACGTGGTCCGCTACGACCGCAACGTGCAGGTACGCACCCGCATTAAGAGTGCTCGCCGTAGCATGATGGATGCATTGGAAGCTAAAGACGCGGAAGCTGGAGCAGTTGCACTTAGCTCTTACAGCTCAGTTCTTGATAAAGCCGCCAAGGCTGGGATCATCAAAAAGAACACTGCTGTACGCCGCAAAACGAATGCTGCCAACGGCCTGCGCAAGATTGCCTAGTTAAACTAACTAAGCATTCTCTAGAAAAAGCCCGCCTTGAGCGGGTTTTTTTGTGTCAGGAGCAGATTTAAGTGGTTAGGTGGTGTTTTTTGGTTCTTCGCGGAAGTATGTTTCAGGATCTCCGTTCCGTGCCAACTTTCAACCGCAAGTGAATGCTTGCTCGCAAAGCAATCACGGCAACGAATAGGTGGAGTGTTCGCCTACCCGAAGATGAGGGAGGCGCGAAGCTTCTGGAGAACGGGCGTACGAAAGGAAACGCTGCCTTCGTTCCTCAAGGTCGGCGTTCTCTGCATCAGTCCACACATAACCACTTAATAACATAAAACTGCGTGCTTCAGCACGTTCACCACTGCTCAATCAGATCATCGAGCATAAACTTGGCAATTTCTTTGGCCGCAGCAGGCAGGGCATCGCGCTTGGAGGTTGTTAGATCGTCTTCAAACTCAAAGACGGATTCTCCATAGGTGCTGGACGTTGAGATTATTATACCCGTTGCGGGATCTTTCAGCTCGGCCACGCCGGTAATGCGTAGGCGGTAGGCCCGCGGGGTGGTGCCGAACTCGGAACGATAGGAAATCGGGGTGAGATGATATCTGGTGAGGGTAACTTCAATAACCGCATCTGCATTTTCTGCTTTATTAACCAGTTGCATACGCCCATCAAATTGAATTCGGTTGCGCACGGCGTGGGTAACCTGCAATTCAATAGCTGGTTCGCCCGTTTTATTTATGACCGGAGCCATGGAGACGCTTTCAATTCCTTCGGGTCGGGTGCCACCTAGTTGATACCCCATGCATCCGGTAAAAAGCAGGGTGGCGGCGAGGCAGTTCAGGAGGTGTAATCGTGTCTTCATATTGGCATCCGTTTGAAGCCAACAACTTTCCCAGAAAAAATGGATTTGTCAAAGCTTGATTCCCAAGGGAAGCGTGCTTACTGTGGCGCCTCGATTTTCAACCCTAACCGACGAGGAAATAATGAAAAAGGTACTGATACCGACCAAACTTGATGCGGTTGCCCGCGAGACCCTCAATGCCCATGGTGGCTATAACGTTGTTCAAGACGACTCTTCGGATCTCGGCACTCTTGCTTCTCAGCATTCCGATACCTATGCCCTGTTTGTGCGTTCGGAAAAGGTGACGCCGGAAATCATCGATGCACTGCCTTCCCTCAAGGTGGTTATTCGTGCCGGTGCAGGTTTTAATACGATCGACACTAAATACGCCCGCTCCAAGGGTATTGATGTCATGAATACGCCGGGCGCCAATGCCAATGCGGTGGCGGAAGAAGTGGTTGCGTTAATGTTGGCCGATGCCCGCCACGTCATTCCTTCCGATGCATCGACCCGTTCCGGGAAGTGGGAAAAGAAAAACTTCATGGGTAAGGAAGTTACAGGTAAGACCGTCGGTATTGTTGGTTTCGGCGCCATCGGCCAGCTGGTAGCAAAGCGCCTTTCCGGTTTTGAAGTCAAGGTATTGGCATTTGACCCTTTCCTCTCCGATGAGCGAGCTCACGATCTAGGTGCTGCTTCCGCATCGCTCGAAGAAATCTTTGAGCAATGCGATTATATTTCCCTGCACATGCCGGAAAATGATGAAACACGTGGAATTATCAATAAATCACTTTTTGCTCGTATGATAAACGGGGCCACCATCATTAACTGCGCCCGGGCGGGTATTCTCAATGAGGATGATCTGCGCGAACTGAAGGCTGATAAAGGCATTCGTTTCCTGAACGATGTATATGCCAAGGATGCAGCAGGCGATAAGTCCATTGCGGATATTGCCGACATCATGCTTCCGCACCTGGGTGCGAGTACAAGTGAAGCAAATTATAACGCAGCCCTGCGTTCAGCAACGCAACTGATGGGTTACGACGATAAAGGCATTGCCTCTTTCGTGGTGAACCGTGATGTGCCTGAAGGTCTGGACAAAGCCTACAGCGAATTGGCCTTTGCCCTTGCGCACACCTGCCGCGGCATTGCTGGCGGGAATAAGAAGATAAAGCTTATTGAAACCAGCTTCTACGGCGATCTGGCCAAGTTTGCAGATTGGCTCCTCGTTCAGGTGGTTGCCGCGCTTAGTGATGATTTTGATCGCACACTCGGTTATGACGCCGCATTGGATTATCTCAAGGAAATGGGGGTTGAGTATTTTAATCGGGAAACGGACACGAGCAAGGGCTACGGAAACTCCATTACGGTGGATGTGACAACTTCAGTAGACTCTGCCCATTTCCAGCGTATCAGTGTTCGCGGCACGGTAGCGGAAGGCAACATGATGATTTCCCGCATCAACGATTTCGACAAGCTTTACTTCGAGCCTACCGGAACTGCGGTGTTCTTTATTTATAAAGACCGTCCCGGCGTAATCGGCCAAATTGGTAATGCACTGGCAGACGCGGGGATTAATATCGACGATATGCGCAATCCGCACGATCCTTCCTGCGAATTTTCGCTGGCGCTACTGCGCACCAGCGAAAAGGTTGATTGTAATGTAACCGACGCAATTGCTGCTAATATTGAAGCGCTGCATGCTTCCTGCGTAAGCTTCTAAGTTTCCACACTAACCAGATAAAAAGGCTCTGATGGCTGATCAATCGGAAAATCCGAAGCTGTTGGAGCTTTTTTGTGTTTTTGCGAGAATCAGTGCCATCACGATTGGTGGTGGATACGTCATGTTTCCGCTCATGAAAAACGAGGTGGTGGATTCGAAAGGGTGGATCTCCGACAACGAAATGGTCGACTACTATGCTCTCGGCCAATCCGTTCCCGGCATTATTGCCATGAATACCGCCACGCTGATCGCTTACCGAAAGCGGGGAGTGGCAGGGGCACTCTTTGCCGCAGCCGGAATGGCTATACCTTCGGTGATTGTAATTCTGTTGGTTGCCGCTTTTCTGACGCCTTACTTTGATCAGCCGTGGGTTCAAAAAGCGTTTTCCGGAATCCGGGCGGCTGTAGTCGCTATGATTGTAATGGCCGTTTGGCAGGTAGGAAAAAAGTCCGTTAATACACTTTCGAAAGGAGCTATCGCACTGGGCTCCTTTCTGGCCATTATCGGCTTACAGGTTAATCCGGTGCTGATGATTATTGCGGGTGCGTTCCTTGGTTTGTTGCTGTTCCGAAAGGAAGCCAAGGCATGAGCATGCTCATTCAGCTTTTTATATCCTTCTTTACGATCGGCCTTTTTTCCTTCGGTGGCGGCTATGCCATTCTATCCTTCCTGCAGCAGGAGGTAGAGCGACAGGGCTGGATGACTACGGAGCGCTTTGTGGACTTCATTGCAATTTCCCAAAGTACGCCTGGACCGATTGCCATTAATATGGCTACGTTTGTCGGATATGAAACGGGCGGTGTTCCCGGAGCTCTAATTGCATCGTTGGCGGTATCGTTGCCGGGCATGATTCTGATGGCCATCTTTGCGCGGTTTTTTTTCCACTTTTATGAGCGACCGGTAACACAAGCCGTATTCAAAGGGTTACGCCCAGCTGTAGTGGGGCTTATCGCGGCGGCGGCCTGGCAGATTGGATCGGTGGCGATCGTCAATTGGGTGGCTGTTGGAATTTCAGCTGTCAGTATTTTGTTGATTGCAAAGTGGAAAATAAGTCCGGTCATTCTGGTGGTGGGTTCTGCAATTGCCGGGGTTATTCTTTTTTAAACCCTCCTCCAACTGGCCGGAAATACATAAGGCTTAGCGGGAAGGATTAAACTTTTTCCAGCGGGTTCGTTCTCGTTTCAGCAAAGAATCAAATTTAGGAGGTTGATTGATGGAAACGGTTATTTTTTTCTTGGTTGCAGGATGGGGAAATTGTAACTCAACCGCCGCCAGAAAAAGCCCTTTTCCTTTCAGTACGTTCCCTTCTGAACCATATTTTTGATCGCCCATGATTGGATGACCGATCGATGCCATGTGAATGCGCAATTGATGGGTTCTTCCGGTAATTGGAAAAAGATCTACGAGTGTAATGTGATCACTGCGCAGGGATGGAGCGGTTTCTGTTGGGATAAATTTGGAGCAGGATGGAATCCCATTAATAGGGTCATCAATCCGCCCCTCGGTCTGGAGGAAGCCAGATATAATAGCCGTGTAGCGTTTGTGAATTTTCCGGGACTCAAATGCCTGACCCAGAAAAACAAGTGCACTGGCTGTTTTGGCAACAAGTAGCAGACCAGTGGTTGAATAGTCCAGCCGATGCACCGGCCGCGGCCATGGGAGTGCATCGGATTTAGAAGAGGGGGTTAGGTTTCCTGAAAGCGCATTTTCAATGGTTTTAAACTTATTGCCATTCACTTCAAATCCTGATGGTTTATTGATTACGGCCAGATCTTCATCCTCAAGCAATACCTCAAGTTTTAAGTGGAATACTTTGGGCGCGCGTTGCTGAAGGTCGATCCATTGAATGGTCTGGCCGGATTCAACCCATGCTCCATTCTCAGCCGTAGTGTCGTTGATCCGGATTTCACCGCGCTTCAATGCTTTTGCGGCACCTTTACGGGAGGGAATATCCGGGAATGCGATACGGACATAATCGGAGAGCCGAATATCGTGAATATGTGCGGGGACGGAATGGGTATCTCTAATGATCATAGCGAGTCAATAAACTGCCGCATTGTCCCGATACTTACAAGGTTTCGATAGTTGCGTCTTCTAAAGCGAGTGCGAAGCAATACCGCTTTCGCAGGTCGCCTGTTCATTCAGCCCATTATAGAAACAATTATGCCCGGCAGGGCATGTGGGTCTGGCTCCCTTCGCAAGATACGATGAGCAGGTATTGCGGTAATATGGATTTCCGATTGAACTGGGGCCATCAGTTTCGTCCCAGGTATGATTCATGGCGGCCATTTGCTTTGCAGCTTCCATCTGGCGAAGATTATTTCTGCAGGTCTGGGTCATCGATGCTGTTCTTGATTTTGCAAAAGAGGAGAGGGCAATTGCCGCAAGCAATCCAATGATTGCGACTGTAATCATGATTTCAATCAGCGTAAATCCTTTTTTTTTCTGCCTCTGTTTCATTTCTGCCTTTTTAAAAAGTTAAAAAGCAGTTTACATGCCAGTACACGCATTTACCCTAATGAAGGTCATTGATTTATGCGGGTGAAGGGTGATTCTGAGTATAGCAGTGGCCGGATCCGATGAGGTGCGTAAGGGTGGCCGTATTATATAAGCATGATCATATCATGCTTGTGGTTTTCTATGAAAGAATCCCATGGCTACACCGCCAAGAATGAGGGAACTGGCTAGAATCAGTCGCATCGAAATAGTTTCATTCAAAAATAGGATGCCTCCGAAAGCGGTTAGTATGGGAATCAGCAATTGTACAATCGATGCAGCCGAAGTTGATAGATGTCTGAGAGCTCTGTACCAAATAATATAACCTAATGCCGAAGTAATAGAGCCTGAGCAGATGGCCACTAGTATGCCGTTGGTTTCCAGATGCGCAGATGATCGGAAAAGAAGGCTGAGTAGAAGGGCAATTGGCGCGGCCCACAAAAAGTTGCCAGCCGTCATGGAAATAGGTGCGGGCGCACCTCGACCGCGGATGGAATAAACTCCCCAGGCCGTTCCGGAGATCAGCATTAGTATTGCGCCGGCCGGGTCGGGAGCAGAGACCCCGGGAAGCACTAGGTAAACCAATCCACCCATGGAAACAATAGAACCTACCCAGCGAAGTGGATTTAGTTTCTCTCCCCGAATTAAGGCCCACCCCAGCATGGTAACCTGTACGGCGCCAACGAGAATCAAGGTGCCCATGCTTGCGGTGATGGTGACATATCCCAGCGAAAATGCCCCTGCATAGGCAAACAAGGCTAAGCCGGATTTCCACGCATTCCTCTTCTGGTTGGCGGAATGGTGCTCATGCATCATTTTTGAAACCGGTAAAAGTACCAGCATTCCGCTAACCAGTCGTAACGTTGTAAAGGAAGCAGGATCAATGCTGCCGTCGCCAAGTGCCAGCCGACATAAGAGTGAGTTGGCGGCAAAAGCAATCAGTGAGAGGGCGGTCAGAAAAATCGTCATAACAGTGTTATATCCGGTTACGGGCAATATAGGTAGCAGGCACTTTATCCATCGATCCAATTATTGTACGATACCAATTCAACTGGATAATAGACGATGAAAATCAAAACAATAGAAGAGGCCTGCAGGTTCATTAAATCAGTAAAGGTCTGTACCATCTTTCCATCAGAAAAAACAGAGCTGACCTCTTTGTATGAACATGTGGACCTTCCTGAAAAGCAACCCGGAGAATCGGGTTGGGGCGAGCGGGTAAAAGCCGTCTGGCCTTGGAAGAATCAATTGCCGACGCAGTTTCCGAATGAAATTTACTACGGGAAAATAAAAGGCGGGTTTGCGGTGCTGATGGATTTGAAGTATCTGGAGGAGTCGCATTTTTCGATCGCTTATCAACCGGTCGAGTCCTTGAGTCAACTAGCTCAGCAAATTTTTGAAAAGGTCCGTGTTGAGCCGTGGACCACCGGAGAGTTGCGACAGGAAATTATTGCGGAAACGGGGTGTTCTAAGAGCCGTTTTGGCACGGCTCTTAAAATTCTCCAAATTTCACTCAATATCGTGCGCGTCTGTGATGCCGAACAGGATACCTGGCTAACCTTTCGGGAAGTCTATTCCGACATCTGGAGTAAATATGTTCCAGATGAAGTCTGACGGATTATTTCTTTTTAATCAGACTAATGACAAAAAGAAGAAGGAGTGCACCGACAGTAGCGGTAACGATGGGGCCCAGCCACTCGCCGCCAATTGATATGTTGAGCAGGCCGAACAGCCAGCCACCAACGAAGGCGCCGATGATGCCGATCACGACATTTCCAATAAGACCAAAACCGCTACTTTTAAAGATCAGTCCGGCCAGCCATCCTGCAATTCCGCCAATAATAAGGAATACAACGAGTTGTTCGAGTTCCATGATTTCTCTCCTTGGGTTATGTTATGCTTTAGTGTGGTGTCGTTTTCGTCGACAACACATTACAGATAAGTTGCTCGGTGTGTTAATCATTCATTTACCCACTGATTTGGCGGAAGACCCCAAAATAATACATATCTGCGTCAAACGTCAGCCCTCCAGCAATCCATTGGAGGGACATCGTCCCCGATGACCAAACCGGTGCAAAGAGACTCAAGTGAGAGGCAGGTCTATTTCCCCTTCAAGATGTCGGCAAAGAAATTGTTGCCTTTGTCGTCGACGAGGATGATGGCAGGGAAATCGACGACTTCAATTTTGCGGACGGCTTCCATACCGAGTTCTTCCATGTCGACGATCTCGACTTTCTTAATGTTCTTTTCGGCGAGTAGGGCGGCCGGACCACCGACGGAGCCGAGGTAGAAGCCGCCGTGTTTGGCGCAGGCATCGGTGACGCTCTGGGCACGATTGCCCTTGGCGAGCATAACCATGGAACCGCGTTTTGATTGAAACTCTTCAACGTAGGGATCCATGCGCTGTGCGGTGGTGGGTCCGAAGGAACCGGATGGTTTTCCTTTCGGTGTTTTGGCCGGGCCGGCGTAGTAGACCGGATGGTCTTTAAAGTATTGCGGCATTTCTTTGCCGGCATCCAGCATTTCCTGGATTTTGAGGTGGGCAATATCGCGTGCCACGATCAACGGTCCATTGAGGCGAACGCGGGTGGTTACGTCATAGGTTGAAAGGTCGGCGAGAATTTCATCCATCGGCCGGTTGAGGTCGATGATGGGAGCGTTGTCTTCGAGTTTACCAATATTGGCCGGGGCATATTTGGCTGGATCATATTCGAGCTGTTCGAGAAAGACACCTTCGGCCGTAATCTTGGCCTTAATGTTTCGGTCGGCGGAGCAGGAAACGCCGATGCCGACCGGGCAGCTGGCAGCGTGTCGCGGCATACGGATGACGCGAACATCGTGGCAGAAATATTTCCCGCCGAACTGCGCGCCGATTTTGGAGTCGCGGCTCATCTGGAGCACCTTTTCTTCCCATTCAAGATCGCGGTAAGCGCGGCCGGTTTCATCGCCGGTGGTAGGCAGATCGTCGAGCGCACCGGTAGAGGCGAGCTTGACATATTTCATGGTGGCTTCTGCGGAGGTGCCACCGATGACGACTGCAAAGTGATAAGGCGGGCAGGCGGCAGTGCCGACATTGAAGAGTTCGGCTACAAGAAAATCGGTAAGCGCGTCTTCGGTTAGGAGCGATTTGGTCTTCTGGAAGAGGTAGGACTTATTGGCTGAGCCGCCACCCTTGGCCATAAACATCAAATTATATTCCGCGCCCTTGCCGGCATAGACATCGATCTGTGCAGGCAAGTTGTTGCCGGTATTTTTTTCGGTAAACATGTCGAGCGGGGCAATTTGGGAATAGCGCAAATTGCGTTCCTGAAAGGCTTGGTAGACGCCTTTTGAGAAGGCTTCTTTTTCGTCAAAGTCGGTCCAGACCTGAGCGCCTTTGGTTCCAACGACAATGGCGGTGCCGGTATCCTGACAGGTGGGGAGTTCGCCATAGGCGGCGATGATGGAATTTTCAAGAAAAGCTCGGGCCACGAAGATGTCATTTTCGCTGGCTTCGGGATCGTCAAGAATCGCGGCGACCTGCTTCATATGGCCGGGGCGGAGATAGAAAGAAACATCACAGAAGGCTTCGTAGGCCAGACGTTCGAGAGCTTCGGGGGCAACCACGAGTACGTCTTTCCCATTAAATTTTTCCATCCGAACGCCGTCCGTGGTGATGAGGCGGTAAGGGGAGGTGTCGCCGCTGTGCTGGAAGGTTGGGGTGTAGGTGTATTCGGACATGGTCTGATTTCCTCTCGTTTCTCGGGTTTAAAAAATGGGTACGATCTGTTCGCAAGGCCGGGATTTTGAACGTTGGGATTTATTAGTCAAGTTTGCTTCGCCTTCGGCTTGCTCTCGGGGGGTACTTGGCGCCAATTAGTTGCTTAAATTTCAGGTTTCTAAATGATTTGCTCCTTTCTCATGTTTTTACTAACGTGCGCGCTTTAACAACATATAGGAGAGAGAGATGAAGTTGATTAAGGGAATTATCATTGCGGTATTGGCGGCAACGCCGCTGATGGGCTTTGCGGAAGATACCAACGTGGTTTGGAAGAGCAATTTTTCGTTAGGTGCAACCTATAAAGGTGGTAACACCGAAAAATCATTATTTACCATGAATATTAAAGGCGATCGCTATGCTGAAAAGAGCGATTGGATTAACAGCCTCTATGGGGAATACGGTAAAACCGAAGGCGATCAAACTGAAGGTCAGTTGCGCGGACAGTCTGAATGCCGTTACAAATTTGGTAGCGAAGATTGGTTTGGTGGTATCTTCAGCGAAGCTTACTACGATGATCTGAAAAATATTCGTACCCGCCTGAAAATTGGTCCAAATGTCGGTTATTACTGGATTAATGAAGATACCAAAAAATTCGATACCAGCTTTGGTATTAACTATGTCTACGAGCGTACGGCCAGCTCTGAAGGCGACTATGCTGAATATCGTGCTGCGGCTAACTACCTGCAGGATATCACGGAAACCTCGTCCTTCTATCTAAACATTGAATATTCAGCAAATGTCGAAGATGTTGATGATGGTAACGGTCTGTTGGTTACCGGACTGAAAAGTGCGGTTAGCGAAGATTTGTCGCTGTTCATCGAGTTGCGTGATGAATATGACAATACTCCGGCAGCGGGTGTGGAACGTCATAATGATTCCACCATCATGGCGGGTCTGTCATACGATTTTTAATTTTCGGACTCCCGGAATTTAAAACGAGCCGCCTTGCGTAAGCCTGGCGGCTTTTTTATGATCACCCCTTAAATCTGTCCGGAGTTTTGAAATGAGAAATAAACCCACCTATGCCATCCAGCCGCCGGGAACACCGGTGACGCTTATCAATGATGAGCTACTGGCCGAGGTGGTCAACGCCTCGAGGATCAGTCCGCGGAAGCGAATGATTTTGCCTTTGCATAAAGAGGGCGACGATTTACTTCAGCGCATGCTCAATGCGCTTCAACCGGGATCTTATATCCGTCCGCATCGTCACGCCTCGGATCGGGGAGAGAGCCTGATTGTTCTTCGCGGTGTTCTCATATATTTCACATTTAATGAGCAGGGAACGCTAGAATCGACAACGCAGCTGGAAGCTGGGTCGGCCCAATTCGGGATCGATATTGAGGGAGGCGTCTGGCATTCGTTTGCGGCGGCTGAACCGGACACCGTGCTCTTTGAAGTTAAGCCCGGGCCTTATAATGAAGAAGCCGACAAGGAATTTGCCGCGTGGGCACCTGAAGAAAGTAGTCCGGAAGCAAATGCCTATTTAGAAGCTTTGCTGCAAAACTCCACAACATCCTGATAGGGCAGGGAACCACCAAATAGATCTAATGCAGAGCCGATGGTGACATCGATTTTTCTGTCGCCAGCCACATTCAGTTTTTCCAAATCATCGAACGAGCGGACTCCGCCAGCATAGACACACGGAATTGTGGCGTGTTCGGCGAGCAACGCAATCAGTTCTTCATCCATGCCTTGCTGCTTTCCTTCCACATCAACACCGTGTACCAAAAATTCACAGCAGTAGTCGGCCAGTTGACGTAACGATGCCGCATCCACCACGGTTTCCGTAAAAGTTTGCCAGCGATCGGTAACAACGTGGAATTGCCCGTTTTTCTTGCGGCAGCTGAGGTCGAGTACCAGCCGGTCGCGGCCCGTTTCGTTTACCAGCTTGTTTAAACGATTGGAATCAATCTGGCCGTTTTGAAAAATATACGAGGTTACAATAACCTGTGCCGCACCGGCATTGAGCCATTCGTAGGCATTTTCTGCGGTAATGCCGCCGCCGACCTGCAGCCCATTCGGCCATGCGCCGAGCGCTTCGCGAGCGGCATCGTCATTTCCGGTGCCGAGTTTGATGACGTGCCCACCGGTCAGCCAGTCCTTTTTATATAACTTGGCAAACCACGCCGGTGGTTTTTCCGATACAAAATTGGTTTCGGGTTCCGCGCCGTCAGCAAGGGTGCCGCCGATGATCTGTTTTACTTTGCCGTTATGCAGGTCAATACAGGGTCTAAATTTCATTTTTTCACCACGAATGTTATCGGCAAAATGATTATGGATAAAATGATTTCCAAACGACCGGAGTAAATATTTTGCCCATAATCATTTTGCCCTAAAAGGACTCATTTGAAGACGCTAGCAGGGCGCGGCGGGTAATTCAACGCTTGTATCTTGCGTCGTTCTGCCTATCATCCGTCCTTCAATTTTTAAAGAGAGCTGTCTATGCGCGATAAACCATCTAAATACTATGTAACCACACCGATCTACTATGTGAATGATAAGCCGCATATCGGTCATTCCTATACCACGATCCTTGCGGATGTACTCGCCAGCTATCACCGTTTGCTCGGTGTGCCGACCCACTTTCTGACTGGTACCGACGAACACGGGCAAAAGGTTCAGCAGGCCGCAGATGCCAATGGTATCACGCCGCAGGAGCAGTGCGATCAGACCGTGGTTCGTTTTCAGGAACTCTGGAAACGCCTCGAAATTAAGAACGACGACTTTATCCGCACCACCGAAGAACGCCATAAAACCGTGGTTCAGCAAACGTTGCAGGAGCTGTTTGATCGCGATGAAATTTATAAGGCTGAATACGAAGGCTGGTACTGCGTCGGCTGTGAACGCTTCTTTACGGAAAAGGATCTGGTTGAGGGCAACTGTCCCGAGTGCGGTCGTAAGGTTGATTCGATTGTGGAATCCAACTATTTCTTCCGCATGAGCAAATATCAGGATTGGCTCATCGACTATATTGAAAGCAACCCGGGCTTCATTCAGCCATCCTTCCGCGCTAACGAAACTCTCGGCTTCTTGAAAAACAAGGAGCTGCAGGATCTTTGCATATCGCGTCCGAAATCACGGCTGGAGTGGGGAATTGAACTTCCGTTTGATGCCGAATTTGTGACCTATGTCTGGTTCGACGCACTGATAAACTATATCTCCGCCGTTGGTTATAAATCGGACGAGGAGCAGTTTAAGAAATGGTGGCCGTGCTCCACCCATCTGATTGGAAAAGATATTCTGACGACGCACACGGTCTACTGGCCGACGATGCTGAAAGCGATGAATGTTGAAATGCCCGAATCCATCTTTGCTCATGGCTGGTGGCTGACGGGTCGCACGAAAATGAGTAAGTCGCTCGGGAATGTTGTTAATCCAATGGATATGATCGACAGCTATGGCGTCGATGCCTTTCGCTACTTCCTCGTGGCAGAAATGACACTGGGGCAGGACGCCTCATTTACCGAAGAAGCTTTTGTTAAACGCTACAACGCTGATCTGGCCAATGACCTCGGCAATGTGACCAACCGTGTGCTCAACATGATTTCCCGCTATTGCGATGGAAAAGTGCCGTCTGCAACAAAGGGCGAATTTGATACGGAGCTGGAAGATGCGCTCTGGAAAGAAGCGGTTGCAGTGGCCGATGAAATGGGCTCCATGATTAGTGACATGAAGCTCGATGCTTCAGTTGCTCGCGTTATGACCGTGGTTCGTAAAATTAATGTCTATCTTCAGGAACGCGCGCCATGGAGTTTGGCGAAGCAGGAAGGAACCGAGCGGCAGATTGCTTACTCTCTTTATACGGCTGCAGAATGCCTGCGGGTATGTGCGGCACTGCTCTATCCGGTTATGCCGGAAAAAATGGCGGCGTTGCGTACGGCCCTGGGAATGGCTGATGCCAAGCCGCAGTTGGGCAAGCTTTCTGAATTTGGTGGATTGGTTGCAGGCACGGAAATTTCCCAGCCCGGCGCGCTTTTTCCGCGTATTGAGCCAAATAAAGTAGAAGCGACGTCCTCGTCGCTCCCGCCGAAGAAAGGTAAACGCGAAAGGGACGTCGTGTCCTCGAAAAAGAAGAGCGACGGGGCCGTCGCTTCTACGAAAGATGGCCTGATTACGTTTGATCAGGTGATGGCCGTAAATCTTAAAACCGCTGTGGTTCTTGAGGCTGAAAAGATTGATGGAGCCGACAAGCTGCTTAAGTTGCAGGTCGATCTGGGCGATGAAAAGCGCCAGCTGGTTGCGGGCATCGCCCTTCATTATAAACCGGAAGAACTGGTTGGAAAAACCATTGTTGTGGTGGCCAACCTCAAACCGGCAAAATTACGCGGTGTGAAGTCCGAGGGAATGCTGTTGGCGGCATCGCTCGGAGATTCGCTCAAGCTGGTTACGGTTGAGGGTGAATTGGGGCCGGGAGCTTCAGTTAAATAGGGTGCATTAAACCTGCTATTAGCCTTGTTTTATAAGGTTTTCGTGGGGCAGGGCTGTTAATAACATTGCCATAGAAATGGGTTGCAACGCTCTAGGGCAACTGCAATGTTAGGCGCAAGTTTTTGAAAATTATCGCGACGGGCGTGATATACACAGTTTTAGGGCGACTAACCGGAGGAATGCTCAGATGAATAAATTGATGACTATTGGTATGACAGCTGTAATGGCTGCAGGTATTGCAGGAGCCCAGGATGACGTAGTTATGGTCGGACAGGCCCCAACTACTGAAGCGGCAGATGTTACCGAAGTAACTGGCGAAATTGCACTGGTATCTTCCTACGTATGGCGTGGACAGGTTCTGAATAATGATGCTGTGGTTCAACCGCAGATTACCGCTTCTTACAAAAATTTCAGTGTAAATATCTGGGGTAACTATGATCTCGGTCGTAACTACAAAGGAAACTCTGGCGATTTTTCAGAAATGGATGTTTCTTTGGCCTACACGTTGCCACTGGACCTCAATGATGTCTCTTTTAGCGTTGGTTTGATCAACTATAACTTCCCGAATACAACCAGTAGCACCAGCAGCGATGGCGTAGCCAATTCCACTACAGAACTGTTTGCTTCTGCAACTATTTTGACTTGGATGGACTATGTGATTCCTTCCGTTACCTTCTTTGGTGATATTGATCAGGTTGATGGAACCTACCTTCTGTTTGATGTTGTTGCTCCCTATCAGGTTAGTGAATACTTGAGCGTGGAAGCCGGTGTTTCTGCCGGATATGGTAATACATCCTACAACGACTATTACTGGGGCACCGCTGCCAACGGTGGTAGTCAGGAAGCTGGGTTTAACGACTATAATTTCTATGGTAACGCAAGCTACGAAATTGCTGAAAACCTGACGGCATCGCTCAACCTGACCTACACGTTACTTGAAGGTGGTGCGATCCGCAGTGCGGCGAAGAAGCTCTACGAAGATAACGAAAAATTCTGGGGCGGCGTTAACCTTGCTTACGATTTTTAATCGACCGCAAAGCGCTTAAGTAAACGTCCCGCACTCCGGGGCGTTTTTTTTGGTTTGGACGAAAGACCATGAATCGCTAAGCTGACTCAAATTTTTAAATAACCCAAAAGGGGTGTACGTCATGAATGAACTGCTGAATCTATTAAAACAAAATGCGCTCGAAACTCCGGAGAATCTGGCCAAACTGCTCGGTCTTACCGTAGACGAAGTCAAACAAAAGATTGGGGACTATGAGAAAGAGGGTGTCATTCGCGCGTATCAGGCTGTAGTGAATGAGGAAAAGCTCGACTCATCGGTGGTGACCACAGTGATTGAGGTCAAGATTACACCAGAAAGCGACGGGGGATTCGATCGGATTGCAGACCGTATCAGCCGCTTCCCAGAAGTGGATTCGGTATTCCTGATGTCTGGCGGATTTGATCTGTTGCTTTTCATTAAAGGCCGCACCATCCACGAGTCATTCAGTTTTGTGAGTGAAAAGCTCGCGACCATGCCGGGGGTTATTTCAACAGGCACACACTTCATGATGAAAACCTATAAACAAAACGGCATAGTCATGCATACGGGGGAAGACGATGAACGACTCAAAGTCTCTCCGTAGTCGGATTGCTAAAACAGTCCGCGATATACCGCGCTCTGGAATCCGTGATTTTTTTGAAATTGTGAGCTCCCGCGAAGGCGTTATCAGTCTGGGGATCGGCGAACCTGATTTTGTTACACCTTGGCATATTCGCGAAGCCGCTTCGCAGGCGCTGGATCGGGGTGTCACCAGCTATACCTCGAATATGGGGTTGCTCTCGTTGCGCCGTGGAATTTCCAACTACATCGAGAAAAAGACTGGCGTACACTATAATCCCGAAGATGAGGTTTTAATTACCGTTGGGGTTAGCGAAGGTCTGGACTTGGCCATTCGTGCATTGATTGAGCCCGGCGATGAAGTGCTTTATCACGAGCCCAGCTATGTTTCCTACAACCCTCTAATTGAACTGGCCTATGGTGTTGCTGTTGCTGTTGAAACCAAAAAAGAAAATGGATTTCGTGTTACCCGCGCCGAGCTCGAGGAAAAAGTTACGCCGAAGACCAAAGTATTGTTGCTGAATTATCCGAATAATCCTACTGGCGCCATACTGAGCAAGCAGGACATTGAAGAAATTGCGGCCTTTGCCATCGAACGCGATCTGATTGTCTTTACCGATGAAATCTACGACGAGCTGACCTACGACCGAGAGCATTTCAGCATTATTTCGGTGCCCGGAATGAAAGAGCGGGCGATCTATCTGCACGGATTTTCCAAGGCTTGGGCCATGACCGGATTCCGTATGGGCTTTACCTGTGCGCCTCCGGAACTGACCGAGGCCATGATGAAAATTCATCAATATTCGATGCTCTGTGCCCCGGTATTAAGCCAGGAAGCGTCCATTCAGGCGCTCAAGCATGCTGATGAAGATATTGCGCATATGAAGGCGGAATATAAAAAACGCCGGAACTATATTCATTCGTCCCTCGAAGAAATGGGCATTCCCTGCATCCGTCCCGAAGGTGCTTTTTACGCCTTTGCGGACATCAGTAAATTTGGAATGACAGCCAAGGATTTCTCGTTAAAACTGCTCGATGAGCAGAACGTGGCTTGCGTTCCGGGCACCGCCTTCGGTGCCTGCGGGGAAGGGTTTATCCGTTGCTCCTATGCCACCTCGCTCGATGAGATTAAAGAAGCGATGAAACGTATTGCGCAGTTTATCAAGACCCTCTAATGCCGGTTTCCCATGTCCAGCGCGAGTTGATTGTTTTCCCGACCGAGCTGGCCATGCGCCGCTTTCAGCAGGAGGCGGCACTGGAGCACGGGGTGGTGGACTCTTCGTGTCACACTACCTTTGCCCGGCTCCGTCAACTATGCCTGCCGTATGCCAGTATTAAGGGTGAGCGCATGGGCAGTGCGGCGCAATTGCTTAGAAGGAGGCAGACCGTTGAAGTGGCTTCCGGTCATTTTATTCGACAGGGAACTCTTGAAGAGCTTTCCGAGAATGCCTTGGGCGATGTACTGGATAAGCTCATTGCAGAAATGGCTTCGCTGCCCAGTGAATCCGCAAAGATAATCGATTGGCTACTGCAGCACCGTAAAGGCCATAAGCTTCAGCAACTGGGTATGTTGTTCAGTGTCTGGCGCGCACAAATAAAACAGAAGGGCTATGCGGATCAGCTGGATGTTAATCAAGCTATTCTTAAACTACTGAAAGGACGGAGGGATAAATGGCCGCCGTTATTGCGTGATGCCAGACAACTGACCTTCCGTTCCGTTCGCTGGTTTAATCCTTTCGAGGAGTCGTGCGTAATTGCGCTGAATCAAAAATTGAAAATTCGGGTGGAGTCGGCTTTGCCCTATGCGCATGCCGATGTTGCTGCAGATCGGATGGGGCAGCAGATTCGCTCTGAGATTATGGGAGAACCCTGGGCGGTCTGGGCCGAGGATTTGGGAGATGCGCTGGCGGTTGATAGTCCGGATATTTTTCAGCTCAGTAACGCTGAGCGCATAAACTTTTCCCGCTCGGCCGGTGCCTATGGCGAAATCGAGGATCTCGCTCGTCGCATCTGCTGGAACTTGACCGAAATTGACATGTCCGCGAACCGTATTGCCCTCGTCGTTCCGAATATTGGAACCGTGCAGGATATTATACCCCATGTGTTCAGCCGTTTTAAGATTCCCTACTATTTTCGTCGGGGTCGACCGGTACTTTCATCGCCCTGCGTGAAAGCCTTTTTGGCTTGGCTGGCTTTTCCGTTACGCCCGGAACGTGATGCACTGATTGATTTAATACGTAATCCAGCTATTCAGCTGGATGATCGGGAACGGAATATTGAACATCTCTTAAAGTCACCTCCGCGGATTGATTTAAAACGCTATTCTTTTTTTAATGATATGGAGTGGTGCTCCGGCGTTCGGGCCATTGAAATTCTTAACGAACGTATGGTTGAGCCTGCTGATCATTTTAATGGAGAAGCGCTGAAAGCAGTGGAGGCCGCTCTTGGAGGAATGGGCGAGCAGGTATTGACGTTATCCGAACTGATAGACCTGCTTGAAGAACTGCTGGAGGAAGAAACCATTCGCCCGCAGAATAGCCATGATCAAGGCGTTTGGATTATAAATCCGCACGATGCCGTTGGTCTGAACTTTGATCTGGTGCTGTTTGCGGGTTTAAACGAAGGAGAGTTTCCCGGAATCCCGCAGCAGGATGCCTTGCTGAGTAATAGCGAGCGCTATCGGCTTCGCATGCATCTTGAGGAACAGGGATGTCATCTGCCTAAAATGGCCTTGCCGGAATCTCAGGTGCTGTTCGAACAGGAATCGGTTCTATTTCTAACCGCGTTGGGTATGGCGCGCGAGCAACTGGTGCTCTCCTATCAGGCGGTTGATCAGGAAGGAAATGAAAAAGGCGAGGGGGAATATTGCCGCAAGCTTTGGAATCTGGCCGGCTGGTGCGTGCAGGATCAAATTCAATTGGGCTTCTACGATCAGTGGAGAATCCGGCAACTGGCTAAAAATAATATTTTTTCAGCCCACGTAGAAAAACAACAACAGGTTGATTCAGAAGATCGGATGCCAATGCCCGCCGAATCTTTTCTTCCAATCATTCCGTTGCCGCTCTGCCGTGCGAAAGACGAGGCGCTGCAGGCCGCCGTGCAGGGCGGGCTGGAAGCTTGCGATACAACAAGCGTGCCGCAGGCTTCCAGCCTGCCCTCCATTGAGCATGTGGTTGCAATGCTGAAAGTCGAAGCGGAACGGGATGCATTTTTAGAAACATCGGTTAATGAGCGGAAGCCTTCGGTCTACTGCGGACATATTGAAGCTCTTAAAGAAAAGTTGGCGGAGTGGTTTGAACAGAAAGAAGAGTTGAGTCCAACAGCATTGGAGTCGCTTGCGCAGTGTCGTTATATTTTCCTGCTCGAAAGAATCTTTGGTTTGCGGGAACCGAGTACCCCGGATGATACGCCTGATCCGATGGAGCGGGGCGGATTGATTCATTCTATTTTGCAGGAGATCTATTCCGCCATTGCGCAGGGCGAATCCGGAGTCGAGGCCCCTCGCTTTTGGGCGGTCAAAACTCCCAATGGATGGATGAAACGAACGGAGGATGGCGTGGATGCCATTCCGCTGGCGGTTTTTGTGCCAGAGCTTGGAAATGAAATTGAAGCCTTTGCTCGGAAAATTGCCGAAGAGCGGATGGATCGGGCCAAGCTTGGTCATCCTGGGGTCTGGGCGGCGGAACGTCAAAAGATAATGGAGATGGTCCTCAATTTTGTGCGCCATGATGTTGAAACCTGCGCCGCGGAAAATCGATTTCCGGCCTTGTTCGAACTGAAGTTTGGCGGCGAAACGGCGGTGGATCTAAAGGGTGTGAAGCTACATGGGATTATCGACCGGGTTGATCTGCTGTTTGCGGAAACCGGCGCGCTTAAAAAGATCCGGGTGCTGGACTATAAAGGCACCAGCCGCTCCCGATCCAAGAAGGCCGACTATGTGGATGAAATCCATCGTAATCTCGACTGTCAGCTGCCGGTCTATTCCTTTGCCGCACAAAATCAATTTTTCGGAGCGTGCAATACGGACAACGTCAATGCCATGACCGAAGCGGGCTACCTCTTTTATGAACGCGATTATTCCAACGTGGCGAGGGCGGCGGGAAAGAGTCTGATCCCGATGGACGAACCGGATTTGATTCCGATTTTTTTGAAAACGCTATTCGGAAATATCCAAAAGCTGAAGGCGGGCGATTTTGCTGTCGATCCGCTGATTGAATCGTATACTGACTACCAGTCGATTTGCAGAGTGGTTGCAACGCCCATATCTGATTAATTAAAAAATTGCTGTTAAATTAGGGTCTTCCGCCAAATCAGTGGGTGCACGTGAGGTTTTCGCTTTGCCTGAAAGTTTGAAATGGCCTGAAATCAGGATGGCATACAAGTAATATGACAGCATAACTCCGCTTCGCTC
>JADGFE010000022.1 GCA_016744085.1 Kiritimatiellales bacterium
CATTCAGGCAGGTCGAGGACGAAGATTTTTCCGTCTCCAATATTTCCGGAACGCGCACCTTTGATGATCGCGTCGGTGGTCGATTCAACGTACTCATCGTTAATGGCGATTTCGATGCGCACCTTTTTAAGCAGGTTTACTTCAATGTCCGCGCCGCGGTAGGTTTCGTGATAGCCCTTCTGCCGGCCGCATCCCATGGCATTGGTGACGGACATTTTGTAGACCTCGGCGTCGTATAACGACTGCTTTACCTCGTTGAGGGCTTCAGGCTGAATATATGCAATAATTAGTTTCATGATTTAGTTCCTTTAAAGTTAGACGTTCGTGAAGAACTGGAATCCATGATAGGCTTCCTGCCCATGTTCGCCAAGGTCGAGCCCCTTGAGTTCTTCTTCCTTGCTGACGCGAATGCCAACTGTTTTCTTCAGAATCAGGAAGATAATCAGAGCGGCAGGGAAGCAGACCGCACCATAGGCGAGTACGCCGAGGGCCTGAACTCCAACACTGAAATCCGGGCTGAAAATGCCGACAGCAAGTGTACCGATAATACCGCACACCAAGTGTACCGTGGTGGCACCCACCGGATCGTCCAGTTTCAGACGATCGAAGGTCATGACGGAAACAACCGCAATCGCTCCGCAGAACAGACCGATAATGATGGCAGCCTTAATGGATACAACATCTGCACCGGCAGTGATGCCCACGAGGCCAGCAAGACAGCCATTGAGTACCATCGTTAGGTCGGGCTGTTTCTGGATAGTCCAGGACGCAACCATGGAACCGATAATGCCAGCCGCAGCGGCCAGACAGGTGGTAACGAGAACGTAAGAAACCATCATTGGATCAGCCGACAGTACAGAACCGCCGTTGAATCCGAACCAACCGAGCCAGAGCAGGAATGCCCCGATCGTCAGCAACGGCATATTGTGACCCATGATACCCTTCACCTTACCGTTTACATATTTTCCAATACGTGGCCCGACAACCATGATACCAGCCAATGCACCCCATCCGCCCACGGAGTGAACCAATGTGGACCCAGCGAAATCATGAAAATTCATTTCGGCCAACCATCCGGTGCCCCAAACCCAAGAACCAACAAATGGGTAAACCAGCGCAACGTAAAGTGTACAAAAAACCAGGAATGGCCCAAGTTTCACACGTTCAGCAACCGCGCCGGAAACAATCGTTGCAGCCGTGGCGGCAAACATGCCTTGGAACAAAAAGTCGGTCCAATAGGTGTATCCTTCGTTATAGCCAACCGTGAGCTGAGTCGGATCGGCGCCAATAAATAATGCGACTTTAGGTAATACCAAATCCACAACCCACTCGGATGGATACATCAGGTTGAAGCCGATCAGCGTATAGGTCAGCAGACCAATTGCTACAATAGCCGTATTCTTAAACAGAATATTTACCGTATTCTTCGCACGGGTAAGGCCAGTTTCCACCATGGCAAAGCCAAGATGCATGATAAATACAAGGAAAATGGAAACCATCATCCAGGTATTGTTTACGGTGAACATGACATCGGCGGCCGTTATTTCCGGCGCGGCTTCCTCTGCCATGGTGGCCATCGGCAAAGCGAAGGCAGTTAGCGCGAGCAGTAACATCGCAGGTTTCAATAGTTTCTTCATTCGCATCCTCTCGTTGATTATATAATTTAGGTTCTCAACCACAGCGGTCGAGTGAGAGACCTAAATGCACGAGGTATGCCACCGAATATATTAATTCATATATATTACAATATAAGCAGTTTACAGAAAATATTAAAAATTAAATCAAGATACTTATAGTGACAAATATGTTGTTTTATATAAAATAACAACATATATGCTTGCTTACTAAAGCAAGGGCTTTACGCCCTGTTTTATTAAACCCGACTAAGGGTTTAGAGAGGAAATCAGGTCGGAATTAGCCAGATAGGCCTCGACTTTGCTGACGCGACCGAATTTAAGAAGGTCTTTTGCCAAAACTTTTGCATCCTTTAAGGACGTGGCATTTACCAGACGCTGAACCGTCGGGGCATTTATAATATCTATGCTGAAGTTTTTCAGCCCAATCCCAAGCAAGAACGGAAGCATGCGCGGGTCTGCCGCCAGATCTCCACATAAAGAAACATCTTTCCCATGTTTGTTCGCGGAGAAAACAATACGATCCATGGCTCTGAGAATTGCCGGATGATGAGATAAATAGAGATTGGAAACCTGTTCATTAGTCCGATCAACCGCCAGTATATACTGAATTAGATCGTTAGAACCTATCGAAAGGAAATCAGCCTCCTTGGCAAGTTCATCAACCACTTCAACCGCAGATGGGAGTTCCATCATAACCCCTAACGCAGTATCGCGGTTAAAGGGAATCCCCGCAGCCTCCAACTCATCCATACACTGATGAACAATGGCCTTGGCTTCGTCAAAATCATCCACCGAAGAAACCAGCGGGAACATGATCCGGGTATTTTCGCCCACGCCTGCACGAAGGAAAGCACGCAGTTGCTGGCAGAAGATATCCTTGTTCTGCAGTGAAAAACGAATGGCTCGCATGCCCAAAAACGGATTGGCTTCGCTGACATTGGAATAATAGGAAAGCATTTTATCGCCGCCAATATCCAGCGTCCGGAATGTAATGAGCTTGCCCGTCATCTCATCAGTAATCTTTTTATAGATCACGAATTGCTCTTCTTCAGTCGGGAAATCATTTCGTACAATAAAGGGGAATTCAGAGCGATAGAGTCCCACGCCCTCGGCTTTAAACTGTATTGCAGGTTTTAAATCACTCAGCAGATTAATATTTGCGTAGATATGTATGGGCTCCCCGCACTTGGTGAAGGTTTTCTTTTTTACATCGGAAGCGCTGTGCAGTGCCTTCCAGGTAGCATCCAGCTCTTTATATTTCGCATAAACTTCCTCGCCAGGCTTCAGATAAATGATGCCCTGCTCGGCATCCATCAGCAATTCTTCCCCGTCCTCAAGACCATCTGCCAGCTCGCGGCTGACCGCAACCATCGGAATACCCAGAGAACGGCATATAATCGCGTTGTGCGAAGTTACGCCGCTGCTAACAATAAAACCTTCCACATTTTCTGCGGACAGTTTCAGAATATCGGAAGGAAGCAATTCATGAGCAATGAGAATCTGGCCGCGGTAATCTCCGTCATCGGCCTCCTCATTCAATAGATTTCGGGTCAGGCGGTTTCCTAAATCCTTAACATCCAGAACCTTTTCGCGAATCAGCGGCATTTTGCTGTTCGAAAATACTTCTACATGTTCATTTACGACCGATGAAATGGCCTTAAGCACAGGAACGCCTTCCTCAATCAGAGTCTTAATTAGACCGGAAAACTGCTCATCTTCAAGAATCAGCAAGTGCGCACTGAAGATCAGAACGGCCACATCGGCCAATTCTTCGCTTGTTTCCTTCTGCAGTTTATTAATCTGAAAAGCGGTTTTATCGAGCGCTTCCTGAAAATCAGCCAGCGAATACACAGTCGCATCGGCCAGAAGACTGCCATCCGACTGATCCGAGTCCAGCAACAGCGCGCGACCCCGTGCGGTACCAGGACTCGCAGAACGGCCTCGCAGAACACCTTCCTTAGACAGAACCTTAACCGTAGGAGTTCCCTCCAGACCTTCAGCCTCATCGCGGGCATCGCTTAAGAGCCGGACATTCTCTATCACGGAAGCCAGCTGTGCAGCAATGGCGCGCAACGCTTTCGTATCATTCTGGGTAAAATAATTTGCAACACTATCCTGCACAACCAAAGCCCCTACCCGTCGCAAACCACGTAGGATCGGAACAGCAAGGAAGGCCTCATATTTTTCTTCCTCGATATCTGGGAAGTAATGATACCAAGCGTTTTTAGAAGCTTTTCCTACGCAAATTGGACGTAATTCCCGCATGGCACGGCCGGTAATACCTTCGCCCAGTTTCAGCTTCACGTTGCCGACAGCAGCCGGATTGATCCCCTGAGTGGCCCACAACGTTAACTCTTCTGCATCCTCATCATAAATATAGATCGAACAAACAGCCGCCCGCATATGCCAAGCAACTGTTGACACCACGCTCTGCAGGATATCTTTGTCTTTTGAGTCGGCATCGAATACCGAGATTAGCTCAGCAACATCGCATACCAGATCTACATTTTTCTTTTTCATATTAAATAAGTTCGTTTAATTGGTCAGCAGGATAACGGGCATAAACCCCCATGTCAAAGGGTACAGATTATCCAATTTACGCATAGACCTATACTGTACCCATCCCCTATTATTTACGCCTGTTTAAAGAGCTGATTTTACATGACAAAACCTACCGAAGATCAACTGCTGGAAATCTATCGTCCAATGATTGCCTCGCGCTACACCGACCAACTGCAGTCGGCCGCCGCGCAACGAGGCGAAGTATTTTTCTATATTCCTTCATCCGGACATGAAGCCAGTGCCGCTTTAGCACCGCATCTGATCGATGCCGACTGGCTGCATCTGCATTATCGCGACCGCGCACTGGCTTATGCACGCGGTGTTTCCTACGAAACCGTATTTTACGGCCTCTTCAGCAAACAGGAATCCAACTCTGCCGGACGGCGCATGCCGGCCTTCCCGTGTGATCGCTCGCTAAATATCATGAGCACCCCCACCCTCGTCGGCAGTAATGTGTTGCAAGCCGTGGGCGCCGCCTCGTCTATTAAAGAAGATGAAGGGAATCCGTTTGTACTCGTTTCCGTCGGCGATGGTGCCACGCAGCAGGGCGACTTCTATGAAGCTGTTGCCGAAGCCGTTCGCTCCAATCTGCCGGTCCTCTTCCTGATCGAAGACAACCGCTTCGCGCTGTCAACCGTCACCAAAGGCAATACGTTCTATTCACTGCCCGGCGGCGAAACCGATTCATTCTACGGCTTGCCGATCCATCGTGTCGATGGATCCAATGCTGCGCCGACACTTGAAAAATTCGGAGAAATCGTTTCCGAACTCCGCGAAACCCGCGGTCCGCAAATCGTTGTTTTCAATGTTGAACGACTTGAAAGCCACACGAATGCCGACGATCAATCTGCATATCGCACCGAAGCGGATCTTAAAAATGCGACCGAAAATGCCGACCCCTGCGCCAACCTCCGTGACTACATGCTGGAAAACGGGATTACTGCAGAAGCGGTCAAAGAGGTCGAAGACGAAGTGAAGGAGCAGGTCGACGCCGCATTCCACCTTTCCCGTAAAGGCACGACCCCCAAAGCAGCGCTTACAGCCAAGAAACCGCTTCCCGAACAACGCGAAGAATATCTCGGCACAGCCGACAATCGCGAACTCAGCATGCTCGAAGCCATGCGTGAAACGCTGAAGGCACAATTGGGCAAGAATCAAAAGGTCACTCTTTTGGGACAGGACATTGAAGACCCAAAGGGCGATGTATTCGGCCTTACCCGCGGACTCAGCAAAACGTTTCCCAACCAGGTCAACAATGCCGCCTTGGCCGAAAACACCATTCTCGGGGTTTCCACAGGCCAGGCTCTGGCGGGCGGCTATCCGGTCGCCTTCATGCAGTTCTCGGATTTTCTTCCAGTAGCGTATAACCAGATACTTTCCGAAATCGGAGCCATGCATTGGCGTACCAACGGCCAATGGGATTCAGCCATGCTGATTATGTCGATTGCCGGCGGATACCGGCCCGGCCTCGGCCCATATCACGCGCAAACCATGGAATCGATCTGTGCTCACGTTCCCGGCGTGGATGTATTCATGCCATCCACAGCAGCCGATGCGGCGGGCATGCTCAACGCCATCTTTGAATCCGGTCGGCCTTCGGTCTTCCTTTTCCCAAAGAGTCTGATCAACGACCGATCGAATACAACCTCCGCGGATGTAGAAAAGCACTATGTCCCGATTGGCAAAGCCCGCATCACCCGTGCCGGCGGCGACATCACACTCGTCAGCTATGGCGGTGCCATGCCGGTATGCGAACGCACTGCAGAAGCACTTGCCGAGATCGGCGTGAATGCTGAAGTGATCGATCTACGTTCCATCTTCCCATGGGATGAAGAAACCGTTCTAGCCTCCGCAAAAAAAACCGGAAAGCTGATCGTGGTACACGAAGACAACCAGACCGCCGGCATGGGCGGAGAGATTGCCGCAACTATCGCCGAGAAAGCGGGTGATTCAGTACAGGTAGCACGGGTCACCCGACCAGATACCTATATTCCATATGATTTTTCATCGCAGATCGAAGTCTTGCCTTCACTCAAACGCACGCTGGAAAAATGCTGCGAGTTGCTGGATATCGATATCCATTGGGAAAAGCCGGTTGAAGAAGAAGCAGGCACCGTCACCATTAAGGCCATCGGCTCCAGCCCATCGGACGAAACCATTACAGTTACAGATTTACTCGTAAGCGTGGGTGCAGAAATATCTGAGGGCGATTTAATTGCCTCGGTTGAAGCCGACAAAGCCTCCATGGATATCACCTCCCCGGTTGCCGGAAAAGTTTCCGAGTTGCTGGCCGAGGAAGGCGATGTACTAACGGTTGGAACACCTATGGTTAAAATTGCTTCCGATGAAGCAGCGCAGCTTAAGCCCATGACCAAAGAAGATTCCGGCACCCCGATTATGGAACGCCGCAGGACTACCGAAGCCGTAGAGGCCAGAAGCAAGACCATCGAAAGTAAACCGATTTATATTTCCAATATCACCACGGTGCTAGGCTCCCGCCATCTCACGAATGAAGAGTTGCTGCAGGGCCATGGCGAATGGGATTCCGATGCCATTCGCAAACGTACCGGCATTGAAGAAAGATACTGGATTGATGGCGATGAAAATGTTCTGACGCTAGCCGTTAAGGCCACGCAGGATCTGCTCGAAAAAGAAAACCTGCTGATTTCAGAAATCGGAGCCATCATCTGCTCCACGGGTACACCGCGGTCAATGACACCATCGCTCGCCTGCAAAGTGCTCCACGCACTCAGCCCTGAAAAAGGAGAAGTGCTTATGCAGGCGCATGATGTGAATGCGGCCTGCTCCGGATATATGTATGCCATGCAGTCCGCATACGACTTCCTTACGAATGCGCCGGAGAAAAAGGTGATCGTTATCACCGCCGAAACGCTCTCGCCGATGGTGAACCACGATGATCAGAAAACCATGGCCCTCTTTGGTGATGCCGCAACCGCTTCGCTCGTAAGCTGCGAACAACGTCCCGGCAATGCCGGCGTAAAACTCAACCGTCCGTTCCTCTCCGCCATGGGAGTTGAAGAAAAAATTCTTTATGTTCCAAATATGGGCAGCGGCGAAGTCATCGAGATGGAAGGGCTGACCGTTTTCAAACTGGCTGTACGTAAAATGATCGACGTACTCGACAGCGCCTGCAAAGAACGAGGCATTACTGTTGAGGAACTGGAAAAAATTGTTCCACACCAAGCCAACGAACGCATTATTGAAGCAATTCGGAAAATTATAAAATGTCCGCCGGAAAAAATGTTTAACCACATCCGGAAATATGGAAATACGTCATCAAACACCATTCCGATTGCGCTGGCTGAACTTATGCCCGAAACAGATGCCGGCGCCCTTATCGGCCTCACTGCCTTTGGCGGCGGCTTCACCTTCGGCGCAGCGGTGATTGAAAAGATATAATGGAACGACGATCATTTCATTTGGTAGGCTTTAATGATCATACTTAAACCGCTAACTCCCACTATATCAGCAACGCTCCTCACTTTCTGAATAGTAACAAGTACTATTTATACTTTTATTTTCTTTTTTATAAAGAGTTCTTTCTTTGCTTATCCTAGGTACATGCGGCAATGGTGCCGCTCGTTAACCAAAGGAGAATACAACATGAAGAAAAGAAACCTGTTGAAAGCACTCTTGGCAGCAAGCGTTCTATGCGCGGCTTCAGCATTTGCAGCGGAGGGGACTGCGGCGGTTAAGGGTAATCCGAAGAGCAAGGTTTACCATACCTCCCAATGCCGCCATTACTCGGCCAAGAACACCACGAAGGAATTCGTTTCCGCAGCCAAAGCAAAAGAAGCAGGTTATACAGCCTGCAAGCAATGCGCTGGGAAGAAGAAAAAAGCCGAACAGAAATAATGAAACTATAAAGCCCCGGAAGAGTCCGGGGCTTTATGACGTAGCTTCATCCCCCACTGATAGGCCTTTCCCTGCCGATACAGTTCGAGTCGTTCCTCAAATCCTCCCCCGTCGATACTGAAGCTATTCTGCGCGTAACCGCGCTTAATAGGCTCATCTTCCCAAACGACTTTTTACCTGAAGGATTGCAATGCCTGCATACGATGCTTACCTTATTCTCTCAGGAGAATACCTATGGAAATGCTGAATGATTGGCTGGATAAAATAGATAGTTTTGTTTGGGGCTGGAGCATGATTGCTCTGCTTGTTGGAACGGGACTGTATCTTACCGCACGCCTCCTCTTTATTCAGGTTCGCCATCTCGGCCACGCTATTGCCTGTGTATTCGGCAGATACGATCAGCCGGGTGAAGATGGCGATGTTTCCCATTTCAAGGCCCTTGCCACCGCGCTCTCCGCGACCATCGGTACAGGAAACATTGCCGGTGTCGCCACCGCAATTGCAGCGGGCGGGCCTGGAGCGGTTTTCTGGATGTGGATCACGGCACTTGTCGGTATGGCCACCAAGTTTACTTCCTGCACCCTCGCTGTTAGGTATCGCAAAATTCATGACGATGGATCCGCCAGTGGCGGACCCATGTATTTTCTGCGCGATGGGCTACATAACAAAAAGCTCGGTGCCTTTTTTGGATCTATGTTTGCCCTTTTTGGAATCATCGCCTCTTTCGGCATCGGGAATATGGTACAGGCCAACTCCGTGGTAGGCGGACTTGGCTACCTGCTTCCCGAATCAATACAGGCCGGTGGATTTACACTCTGGGAAGGATTCAACGTTTCCTGGATGAGTCTGATCACCGGACTGACACTTTCTTTTCTGACGGGTATTGTGATTCTTGGCGGCATTAAACGTATTGCCAATGTTGCAGGTGTGATCGTTCCCTTCATGTGCTCTTTTTATGTATTAGGAGCCGTGCTGATTCTTATCCTGAATATTGGCGCCATTCCCGAAGCATTTGGCCTGATCTTCAAGTATGCCTTCACGCCTTACGCTGCGGGAGGCGGGGCCGCTGGAATTGCCATTCAGCAGACCATCCGATTCGGTGTAGCGCGCGGTGTTTTTTCGAATGAGTCCGGACTCGGTTCTGCCCCAATTGCCCATGCTGCGGTAAAGACTAATGAACCTGTTCGGGAAGGCACGGTTGCGATGCTGGGCCCATTCATCGATACCATCCTTATCTGCACCATGACCGCTTTGGTGATCCTCGTGACCGGTTCTCATTTAACGGATCACGACGGGGGAGCACTAACCGCCCATGCGTTCGAAAAAGGGCTGTTTGGCTATGGTCATTATCTCGTAGGAATCGGTCTAGTCTTTTTTGCCTATTCTACCCTGATTGCCTGGTCGTATTATGGCGGCCGCTGTGCCAAATTTTTATTTGGAGAAAAAGCCATCCCGATTTACCGCTGGATCTATATAGGCGTCATTACAATCGGTGCTATTGGCGGACTTCGCGTAATCTGGACCATTGCCGATATCTTCAACGCGCTCATGGCTATTCCAAACCTCATCGGCCTGATTCTACTCTCCGGTGTAGTGGCGCGTGAAACCAAGAAATATTGTACCCGGTTTAAGAACGGTGATTTCAACAAGTAACTATTCCTCGCAGAGAGACGCTGAGAGCACAGAGAAAAAGTTTATAGGATCGCAGCTCTGCGCCCTTTGCAGGGCTGTGATCAATCAATGCTTTTCGAATTAGCAGGTCATAACACGGAGGAATAATCATAAAGAACGAAGCGTTGATCTTCGTAAGTTCAAACTCTATGAGTTAAACATTCGTTGTCAGTTCATTCACTGCAAACTTCTAACAGGAATATATCATGGTAAAAGCATACGCAGCGCAGGAACCCGGCGGGAAACTCGAACCTTTTGAATCTGACCCCGGTGAACTCGGAGCAAATCGATGTCGATTATTGCGGCATATGCCACAGCGACATCAGCATGCTGAATAACGATTGGGGTATGACAACCTATCCCTTTGTTCCGGGCCATGAAGTGGCCGGACGAATTTCCCAGGTTGACGATAAAGTGGGGCAGAAATCTATTTCCGGAACCGCAGTCGGGAGTCCAGCGACCATTTCCACTATGCTCGACTTTGCGAATCAACATAACGCTAAGCCGGTTATCGAAAAATTTAAATTCGATCAGGTGAGCGAAGACAGAGACCATTTGGAAAGCGGCAAAGCCAAATATCGCATTGTGCTTGAGCGATAATAGTGCACTAAAAGTTTAGGGAACAGGTTGCGCAAACTCTCGTTTTCTTCCGTGTGGGCGAATACAATTATACCGTCTGATCCCACAATGAACACTGCGGGGACAGGCAATATATGGTGTGTTTCACTCAGGAGAACCCGTTGGTAAAATAGGCTTCTGAATCATGTCTCTTGCCGTCCTGACTTCCATAAGACTGCCTCCCAATCCACGTCCACCAACACGTGTAGTCATAGACACGCATATGGCCGTCTTTATTCGAAAGCGGTTTCTTTTGGAGGTTCGCTTGATTTCCGTAAATCAATAGAGGCAGAATTAATGCAGTAGCGCAGTCCCGTCGGCGGTGGACCATCGGGGAAAACATGACCCAGATGGGCATCACACTTGGTACAGACCACTTCGATCCGGACCATGCCTGCCGTAGTATCGCGGTTTTCCGTGATGACCTGATTATCCACCGGTTTAAAATAACTCGGCCATCCGCATCCGGAATCAAATTTGGTATCGGAAAGAAATAGGTCCGTTCCACAACAAACGCAGGCATAAATTCCCAACTCCTTGTGGTTCCAGTATTTCCCTGTATAGGCCCGTTCCGTTCCCTTTTCTCGAGTGACATGATACTGCATATCATCAAGCTGCTCTTTCCACTCTTCCTCTGTTTTAACCACTTCGTTTGTTCCCATCTTTTTTACCTCTTCTTTTGCGCAAGCCGATAAAGCCATGGATGCCAGTAAAACTGCTATGATTTGGACTTTCATGTACAACCTCCGAATAAAAGACCAAATGAATCTAGTATTTGCTCAACATCTATTCAATTTTTCTTCGTTCAATGATTGGAACTTAGTGTTGATTCATGAGCACCTGGGATTTAGTTTTCACTAGTTGGAAGGACGAAAGCCATGAACGATGACTGGATAGATATTAAAAAAGACCCTGTACACGTCAAACGCGAACGCGCGAAGGCCAAAGAGCTGCGTAAAAGCGAATGGTGGAAACAGGAACTGCGAAAAGGTATCTGCCACTATTGCGGGGAAACCTTTCTACCGGCTGAGCTCACAATGGATCATGTACTCCCTGTTGTGCGCGGAGGAAAAAGTGTTAAAAGCAACTGCGTTCCGTGCTGTAAGGAATGCAATAACGATAAAAAGTTTTTAACGCCCGCAGAATTAATCATGCGGGAGTTAGATCAAGAGCAAGACTCAGGAACAGAACCGTCCTAACCAGCTGAATTCGTTTGTTAAAACAGGTCTAGCTGGTCTGGCTCCGCCTTAAAGGTTGGAAAGCGCATGGGCTCTTTGTTACCCATTAATTTAAGAAGGTCTTCCTCAGAAAAAGGTTCTCTTCTTTTTTCAAGCGTCTCCAAAATCTTTGCAAACAGTAGCCCACAGTAAGAGCTATCTTCTTCAGCGCGATGGAAGGTTCCGCTTGGAAAATTAAAATGTCGAACCAGCGTCCACAATTTGTAATTCGGTAAGCTCGGAAACACCTTTCTTGCAAGAGGGAGCGTATCCAGTACGACCCCTTTGGGCGCAACTGACTTATGTAGATTAACGTCTTCCATGAGAAATTTATAATCAAAGGGCGCATTATGAGCTACGAGGGGAAGATCTCCACAAAACTCAGCGAACTCGGGAAGGATGTCCACAATTTTTGCCTTTCCGCGGACCATATCATCGGTGATTCCGTTAACCGCTGATGCATCGGAAGGAATCGGGATGCCCGGATCAACAAGAACCCCATAGCCTTTAATGGCTTGGTCTCCGTCAAATAAAACGGCCCCGACTTCAACAATCATGTCTTCCTGGGGTTTCGTCCCAGTGGTTTCTAAATCAAAAGCTACAAATTTCATAATGAAGTACCCTTATCTGATGCTTCCTAACCCTACTAACATATTCAGAAAAAAAAACCCGCCCAGCAAAGGACGGGTTTTATAATCACGCAGGCTACAGCTTAGTTAGCCGCAGTCTGTCGTGCGAGCTCGCGCTCACCACGAGTCAAACCTCGGTCATCAACCTGTGTAGCTTTCACAGAGATAACAAGGTTTTTCTTAGAAGTACGAGTACCTTCGGTGCGGAAGAGACGTCCCAGATAAGGGATGTCGCCGAGGAAAGGAACCTGATCGCGGAACGTTTCAGTACGTTCATCAACCAGACCACCCATTACAACCGTGCTACCATCAGCAATGGTAACTTGAGTCTGTACAGCGCGGGTTTCGAAGAACGGCATTTTGATTTCCAGCGGAGCACTGTTACCGAATACTTCGGAAGAGTTGTTACCACCAGATTCGTATGCATTGAAGCCAGCAATGTAGACATCAAATCCCTTGAACTTGTTGATTTCAGGCTGTAGGTCGAGGTCGATTGTGTTGCTTTCAGCATCCACAACCGGAGTAACCTTAAGCACAACACCGAGGTCGTAGTCTTCCCAATCCTGAGGCTTAACAACAGGAGCAGTACGCTGGCCGGTTTCCACATCGTAATCCTGTGGATAACGGTGAACTTCAACAACGCGGATAATTGCTTCGTTACCGCTCTTAGTGGTTACTTTAGGAGCAGACAGCACATCAGCTGTTCCTTCCTGTTCCATGGCCGTGATAGCCAGATCAAACGGGAATCCTCCAGTATTTTGGAAAAGCATTTGTGCAGGAGCTCCACCCATACCAGCTAGTAGGCCGGACTGAAGCGCATCAAATGCTGTGGTATTGTTACGCTGTCCATTTCCAAACACACTCTGACCATTAACACCCCCAATTGTAGACGTTTGTTTGTAACCGGTTTGCGGGTCAGTGTAGAGCGTTCCGCCGCCAGGTAAGGCATCGGAAGAAGTCAGTCCACTACCACGCTGATAGTAAGGACTGCTTTTATTATCCAGACTTAGACCCGCGAATTCACCGTCATCATACATGGTCCAGTCAAAGCCGAGTTCTTCCAAAGCACCTTCGTTGTATTCAACAAATTTAGCTTCAATTTCAACCTGCTGGGAACGCTTCTTGATTGCTTCATCTTCTAGGTCAGCAAGAATATCTTCAACAGCCTTGATATTTTTAGCCGTGTTCTTAACGAACAGCTTGTGGAAGTTAGGCTGATAAACCGCTGAGGAGCCTTCAGGCCAATCAACAATGGAGAAGAATCCCGCAACATCAGACGGACCAGCAGCATCAGAACCGGAAGAAGCATCACCGAACAGATCATCAGCACCGCCGCCATCGCCGTCCGCCATGGACTCGAGCTCAGCACCCACTTCAGGAATGACGTCGTAAGAAACGAGCTTCAATTCAGTAGCAGGAACATAGCCGACAGGCATGATACCAACCGCTTTAGCCTGAACGTCAAATTTTAGAGAAGCCATTTCAACAATGTATTGAAGCGCTTCGTAGAGGCTCATGTCACGAATAGAGATCGTAATGTTATTCTGGTCAGCAGCCATGGAACCATCCATGCCCAGCAACAGAATATTCACCCCGTCTTTATCAAGACGACGGCAGGTTTCCGTCAGGAATAAAACAACATCTTTAATGTTTGCATCGCGGAAGTCCAAGCTAGGAATATTGATGCTCTGCAAACGTGCAGTCATCTTATCAATAGCGATTTCATCTGCAGTTTTTGCAGGACCCGAGTTTGCCGAAGGAACAGCGCTGTATTCCTTAGGAGCTGGATTCCAAGCGCGGTCTACATCGGCAATAGCCTGAGCACGGCTGGCACGCTGCATGGTAACTTCGCTGAATGAAATTTTGCTAGCAGTACGCTTGAGGTACTCCATGGCACGGCGGTTATAAGGGTTTTCGGTGAGAATTGCGTCGAAGACTGCTTCAGCTTTTTCAAATTCAGCAGCACGATAATATGCAACGCCACGACTAAATAAATCATCAGGCATAGCCACAGAAGCAACTGCTGCAGGAGAACTCTGAACAGCAGCAGGCTGAGCAGCAGGCTGAGCAGCTTGCACTGCCGCAGGCGCCGGAGCGACTGTTGTAGCTGTAGCTTGTTCAATTCCTCCTTGAGCAGCATCCAGCTGCGCAAAGATATCGTCTAGGCTTTCTTGGGCTCGAATAGTTTGCGCACCAGTAATACACACAACCAAAAGAGACGAGATATAGGTTTTCATCATTTGTCCTTCCCCTCACTTCAATATTAAATGTCATATACGTCGCGCGTTCACCAGGGTCCACGACAGGCATTTACCAACAACAATCACCCTATTCCAAAACCATACGAAGAACTCTACTTTATTCCTCATCGGCCAAACTGATAATATCAAACACTTTTCCGCTCTCGGCTTGCTTAACCACGACCTTGTCACGGTGCACACTAAGAACGGTGTAGTCGTCATTACGCAAAGATAATAACGCGCCCATAGTAGCTATTATCGGTGATCGATCAAGTATATTAATCAATTCAGCCTTACTTTTTGGGTCTGCAGAAATCTCCCCTCGTATTAACTCCACTTTCACACCATCCCGCTCAACAATTAACCGTTCTATGGAACCGCTTTCTGATGGAATAAATCGTTGCAAAAGAACTCCTTCCACACGCTCACCCAGAGCGATAAAATGAGTCAAACCATCAGCTGGTGTGTTCAGCTGAAATACCATACTGCCATCTGAAAGTTCGGTTACTCCCTGAAATACCAAAGGAAAAGGAACATCTTTTCTTTCAACAAAACGCAATTTTTCTACATACGGGGGATGGATTTCTGGATTATCCGGATTTGTTGCCGCACGGAACTCCTCTAAATTGGTAAATCCATCGCCGTCAAAGTCCCTCTGGGCATCGGCTTTGTTGTGCTTGTCGAATCCATATTTTAATTCCCAATCATCTGTAAGCCCGTCGCCATCTCGATCAAGCTGATTCATTGCAGGCTGAGGAATTTTAGAATAAGGACATACAGTGGCTGCGTAGGGTATGGGAAATGCACTCCCTATTGCGGCAACCCGCAATTCCCCAGTGAAGAAACTGTTGTCCGCGGGTATAGGAGAGCCTTTTTGCCCCTGATAATATATATCACGATTAGGGGGTAAATTTTCAGCCGGGGGATTCATGTTTTCAGTGACGATCCATTGCCGGGCAACAAGACAATCGCGTTGCGCATTGATATGCTGAAAAACCAGAAGGCAGGAAATTCCAAGTATGCATACCAATAGAATGAACACCACTACCTCGACGCGTCGACCGGTTATACCAATCCCATTCATTTACTTATAACCTCCGGATCAAAGTTATAAACATCAATAAGCAAGCTAACCTGCACAAGCTCATCCCCTGATATAATACGCTCAAAACGAGATAATGCATTCTCTCCAACTAAAATCCCTTCAGCCAAATAGCGTAACGTTTCATCGTCACTCTCTCCGCCTTGCTTTATCTCCTCTGGATTATATTTTAAAATATTCGATTTTGTGGAATGGGAAAACTCCGACACCACCATTACGCGTGGAGCACTGGCTATATGACTGAGGATTTCCCACACCGCATTTTCCCGAGCCGAGAATGTAACGCCAACACGCTCGATATAATACCAGGTTTCCGGGTGTACTGCTGAGGCCTTGAGATCGTTTAAATTTCTGATTTTTTTAGGAGCCAATCCTCCGCGAGAGCCCCGGCGCCTTTCCGTAACAGATTGCGAGGACTCAAACCTCAATTCAAAAAAATCTCTGGTCAACTTATCAAGTGATGCAATCCCACTTTTGACCAAAACATCAACAATTCGCTCTACGGAATATAACTGACGAGACAGCCGCGGCACAAATTCTGATTCCGGAACAGATCCCCCACTAGCATATTGAGAGAACCCAACCTCAAGGGATTTCGGCAGAGCCACTCCCGCTTCCAGAGCTTGTTTTCGGAAATGTTCTATTACGTTCTGCGTACGGGAAGAAAAGTCGGCCGCCTCGGCGGCCTCTTCAGGAAATGGATCCCGCTGCAAATCGGCAAACATTTCTCCACAATGAAACTCAACCGAATCCAGCTTATCTTCCAGAATTTTAATATTTTCGGATGATGGGTATGGAATGCGATTATGTAATTGCAATAGTCGCTGATGAATCTGTTGCAGTTCCCCCTTCTTAGCGGAAAATCCACCCCGAACCACCACAAGCAGAACGATCTCAAGCAGAATGATAATCCCGCATAGCGCTCCTGCCACATACATGAGTTTATTTTTTGAGGAATTCATCAGACAAAACCTCCTCAAAATAGATATCTAGCACAAACTGCCGAACGAACTGTCGCTTAGAAGGCCGGCTAAATACCTTCGTTTCAGCACTGAATAAACTGCTTTCGCGCAAACTGTCACGCAATAATTTAACAACATCCTCACCTGCAGGTTCTTTATCGAGATAACTAACAACCTCAACACGCAGGCCCCTTACCATGCCCTGCTCATTCAGCGGATTACTCGAAATCAGAAACATGCCGCTCGGCAAACACCGCTGTATTTCTCTTAGAGCCTCAAGCCATAGCGTTCTCTGCTCAACAACATTTTGATAAACAGCTGTTCGCATTTCTAATTTGGCTATTGAGCTTTCCAGTGGCACAAGTTGCGATTCAACCTTGCTCAAGGTTTGCACCCGCTCAGAAACAGCACCGAGTTCTTTTCCGGCCATTGCGGACATCTGTGATAGTCCCGCAATCCATACGGCCAGAATGAGAATGACAAGCACAGCACAAGCTAACCACCAGGGACGCTTCTGACTAAGACTCCGTTCCGCCTTGGCTGACTGAGGAATGAGGTCAATTAAGATCGCAACATCGGAATAAGATGTAACCGCTGAGCCGACCAGTACGGCAAAATCGTTTGAATCGACACCGATATCCTTCACTACTGGACGCAGGTCCAGCTCTACTGACGGCATCCCAAAGTGATCCCCCTTCGCATACGATTCCGCGCCCTGCCCTGTCAGAAAAATTTGAGAAAGGGAGCGTCCCGCCGACTGACCCTGATAAAAAGCAATGGATCGACCGATTTCCCGAGCCAACCCCTCCTTATCTTCAGCCTTCACAGCTAAAGTTCTAAAATAGGTTCGGTCTCCGTCAATAAATACTGCCTGGCTGGAGGCTGAGCCTATATCAATCAACAACCTGGACTCCGAAGGGCCTGGGTGAATGTGACGTACCGCATTAGCCAGCGCCACCGGGGCCACATCTACACGTATCACCGATAACCCATTTGCAACAACCGCATGCACTAGCCCACCAACAAGATCCGACTTCACAGCAACCAGCATGACATCCGGCTCGGACACTGAGGGGTTTTCTATATGCGAGTCCCAAACAACGTCATCGATCGGGAATGGAATATTCTGCACGGCCTCATGCCTGATTGTTACCGCAATTTTGTCAGGAGCAACGGGGGGCAACTTTACAACACGGGAAAAAATGGACTTTCCACCAATCGTTAGAATGGTCTGCCGAGTCTGAGGATTCTTATCAGCAAGCAGGCGCTTAAGCGCAGTCGCAACCCGGGCTTCATGAGCCATCGTAACGGACTTATCCGGTTCAATGGTGGCATAGCCCTGATCAAGCAGTTCCAGTTCTCCGGAATCATCGAGAGCAAAAATACCCATGCGGATCATTTCCTCATCAATTTCAAGTGCTATGAACTTGTCTGCTTTCACATTACCGATCCTATTCCTTCGTTGGAAAACTTGTGAAGTCCGCCGCTCTTTTTACAATGCAAAAAGAGGCTAAATCAAACTCAATAGATTTGCAGCCGCAGCCCCCGGAGAGGTTTCGCGCAACAGGCTTTCACCAACCAAAATGGCATGTGCTCCTGCAGCCTTCAATTCAGCCACATCCTCCGGTGTCTTAATTCCGCTTTCACTGACTAAAGTGCAGCCCTGCGGAGCCATTTCCTTCAGCTCGTATGTTGTATCAAGCGTTGTGACGAATGTTTTCAGGTTACGATTGTTGATCCCGATACAATTCGATCCCACATCGATGGCCCGCTGCATCTCTTTTCGGTCATGCACCTCAACCAACGGCTGCAGACCCAATGCCTTTATTTCGCTAATAAAAAGAGTCAGTTCTGAATCCGTTAGCACTCCAACGATCAGCAACACAGCTGAGGCGCCCATGATTTTTGCGTGAGCAATCTGCCAGGAATCGACTACAAACTCCTTATAGAGCATGGGAATCTCAATCGTATTCCGAACCAACGCGAAATCTTCAGCTCCGCCGCCAAAATATTTATGATCCATCAGGCAGGAAATAGCACTTGCTCCGTTAGCCTCATACTCCCTTGCAATTTCTGAAGGATCAAACGGCTCACGAATTATACCTGCGGAGGGCGAACGACGTTTTACTTCCGCAATCAAACCCATCGGCGTGTTTCGAAGCGCCTTCACAAAATCAGGACGTTCTGAGAGGCCTGAGAATTGCGCGCGCAACATCTCGATTGGTTGAGCCTTCTTACACTCCGCAATCTCAATCCGCTTGTCAGCGCATATCTGTTCTAAAATATTCATTATCTGTTCTTCTTCAAATACGCTTCAATAAAGGGATCGATATTGCCATCCAGCACACCCGCAGCATTACCCACCACTTCATCCGTGCGGTGATCTTTCACCTGCGTGTAAGGCTGCAGCACATAGGAGCGAATCTGCGATCCCCAGGCTATTTCGCCCTTATCGCCGTATAGCTGATCCACCGCCTGGCGTTTTTTATCCTGCTCGTGTTCGTAAAGGCGGGCCTTCAGCATTTTCATCGCCGCAGCCTTATTCTTATGCTGCGAACGCTCGGCTTGACACTGAACGACTGTGCCTGTTGGCAAATGGACAATACGCACGGCTGAATCGGTTGTATTCACATGCTGCCCGCCCGCGCCCTGCGCCCGGTAGGTATCGATGCGTAGCTCGGATTCAACAATTTCAATATTAATATCATCGTCCAGCTCCGGCGTCACATCCGCCGCAACAAATGAAGTATGCCGGCGTGATTGTGAATCATACGGGCTGATCCGCACCAAACGATGCACCCCGCGCTCAGATTTCAGCAGGCCATAAGCATAAGCCCCGCTGATCAAAATCGATATACTCTTAATGCCCGCTTCTTCCCCCGCCTGGTAATCCATAATCTGGACTTTAAAATCTTTCCGCTCCGCATACCGCGCAAACATCCGATAAAGCATATCCGCCCAGTCGCAGCTTTCCGTTCCACCGGCACCTGCATGCAGCGTGAGATAAGCCCCGTTCGCATCAAATTCATCACCTAATAAGGACTGCATTTCAAGGGATTGGAAATTCCCTTCCACCTTTTTCAGCTCAGCTTCCGCTTCGGCCAGCGCATCATCCTCTCCTGCCTCCGCCAATTCGAGCATCAACTCAGCGTCATCCAGTCCTGTAGCAATGGCCTCGAACGGGTCGAGCACCATCTTAAGCGATTTTGTGGCCGCAATGTTCGCCTGCGCTTTGACTTGATCGTTCCAGAACTCCGGTTCGGCCGCCACCGCCTCGAGCTTTTCCTGCTCCGCCCGCTTGGCTTCAATTTCGAGATACCCCTCCATCTCGGCCAGCTGTTCGTGAAATGTTGTAATCTTCGTTTTTAAATCATCGAGCATAATTCATCCATGGGTTGGAACTGGCCAATATAGCCCAAGGCACTCCGATGCCAAACCCCGCAATGCGAAAAAAGTGGCACTATTTACGGACATCCGCTTTATAGAAGCAGCGACCCGATGCTGGAGTTGATGTGATCGAATTACGAGGGAATGCAATATTGGTTTCCAGCGGCTGGAAGTCTGTGATAACGAGGTTATCAGTGGAGTAGATATTATAGATCCGGTTCGAGGCGCCCGGCCACTCAACAATAATCCCTCCGAAAATCGTCTTTCCTATCAACTCGAATCGTGATGCCGCATTCGTTGGGTCCGTTCCGGCAATAAACTCCGACAGATTATTCTGTCCGTCCCAATCAAAATCATCGGTAGCCGCCTGCCCCAAGCTTCCAAAGTATGCTTCTTCCCAGTCATCGGTCATCAGATCCTGATCGGCATCATCGGAAGCCCAGACCCAGGTGATGAAGGAACTGAGATTACTCAGCACCACGACTACCGCGTTGGAGCTTCCAACCATTGACACGCTTCCCGCCCCCGCCCAGCCAATACAAGTGAAATTAGTACCTCCAACCAATACACCGGACTCTATCTCACACATCACTTCACTCATCCAGGCATAATCTGAGAATCCAACAGCCGGAGTCGGCAAGCCATAGCTCGAAGCAACCGTTAACGTATAGTCCCGCGAATCAAATGAGATAACTTCCGTTTGCATTGCGGCTGCCGGAGCATTTCGAATCGTACAAAAACCAATTTCATTGTTCGAAGTAGCTTCAGACCAACTCGGATTTCCGCACTGCTGAAATATTTCCTTTTTTCCCCAACTACCTCCACGAAGACTTCGTCCAGATAAAACTATATCGTTACACCATTCGAAAACATTGCCGGACATATCGTATAATCCGAATCCGTTAGCCTCGAATGACCCCACAGGACTCGTAAACGGAACCCCACTTGCATAGGCCGGATGGTAGGCTTTCTCCTCCGAGCTATAATAATTGGCGTTGGAGTGATTAATGGAGCTTCCCCAAGGGTAGAGCTGATTAATTAATCCGCCACGGGCTGCATATTCCCATTCCACTTTCTCCGGGAGGCGGTATCCGTTTGCGCTGAAATCACAGATCCAACTACCGGAACTATAGCACGCCGTCAGGCCTTCCTGAGCGCTCCGAGCATTACACCACTTAACCGCTTCTATCCAAGTTATAAAATGAACCGGATGACTAGACCCTTTACCTGTTCCATCAGATGCATTGAGCAGAGTTGTAGAATTTGCAACCACATCCCATTGAGTTTTGGTAACCTCAGTTGCATCCATCATGAATGAAGTAACTGTTAACCCAGAGTTGCTTCCGCCTGGAATGTGTACCATTCCTGAAGGAGCGGGACCGAAAACCAGCAGGGTGATGGATAGATTGCTCGTGACGACTCCATTCAAATCAACGCCGCCATCCCAGATGATTTGCCGACCGGTGCCCGTTGGAACATTATTTCCGGCATGTCCGGATAAAGAGGTTACGGCAATCGGCGAAATTCCATTGGAGATCAACACAGAAATCGCAACGGATGAGGCCGCAGAATTGACGATATCAAAATTAAGCGAAACCTGTTTTGACCCCTCAATCTGAGCAGCCGAAAAGTTGAAAACAGAACTTGTTGCTGTGGCGCGTATCGCAATGCACAACAGCAATAGTGCCAACCCGCATAATTTAACTTTCTTTAGTCTCATCCTTTTTCCGCCGTTTTCGGGAATTGGAACGGAGCACAAAAAGAACGGTTGCCCCAGCAATCAAGGAAGCCTTGCCGAAGGCATTACCATGCTGTGTGTAAAAGGTTTGCTCCAGCCCAGCCGGGCGTGGATTGAGCGAAACGGTCGTAAACCCTTTGGTCAGCGGATCCAGTTTACGATTGATCTTTCCATACGCATCGATCGTGCAGGTTATACCGGTGTTACAGCAGCGAGCCATGGGCATCCGATTTTCAACACACCGAAAAACGGCGTGGGCCAAATGCTGTTCTGATTGGGCTGACGGGTCAAACCATCCATCATTGGTCTGGTTAACGAGCCAGCGCGCTCCGGCCCGAGTCGCGTTAACGGCAAGTGGAGCCACGGTGTCTTCAAAACAAATCAGCACCGAAAACGGTGCTTTGTTTTTAAGCGGGAAAACCGTACTTCCAGTCCCATGGCCAAAGTCAATTTCGACTGGAGTAAATTTTCCCATCAGTTTCGGGAAAGGAACATATTCACCAAAAGGTACCAAATGCTGCTTGTCGTATTTCGCAATCTCCAGGCCGTCCGTTCCAACAAGTATGGAACTATTGTAGTATGTGGTTTTCCCCTCAAGCTCCGAATAGTCCATGGTCCCAACCAATATCGGTGTCCCCTGAGATGCCAATCGATCAACCATATTGTAGCTCACCCGATTTCCGCGGGGCCGCAGGAAATCCGGAATAGCCGTTTCCGGCCAGATGATGACATCCAGCCCCTTCAAACGCGTAGCCGTACTCGTTAATTCCTCCAGCCGTTCACGGACGTCCTGATCCTTTGCAGCATCCCATTTATCGGACTGGGTAATGTTGGGTTGAACAAGCGCAACCGTCACACTATTCGAAGGCATCGGCCCGTTTAATAGAAGGTTAATTCCATGCGCAACCGACAACGCAACCGGAAGGAGCCCGATCATCAGTTCATAATGCGGGCGGTATTTTTTGGTTCGGTTCCCATGCGTATACTGGCGGAATGTGATATATAGACCAACGTTCATCCAGACAATGTAGGCGGAAACCATATGAACCCCGCCCCATTCGGCAACCTGAATGATCGTAGCATTTGCATATTGCGTAACGCCGAGCGGATTCCACGGAAACCCAGTGAACAGAACGCCGCGCAAATACTCAAATCCGACCCAAACCATAGTCAGCGCAAACATGAGGCGGACATTACTCCGCAGGTTTTTACCAGCCCATTGCTGAATTCCAAGTGCCGCGGTAATGGCGAAGGGAATACAGTAAAGCGCGCAGTAGAGTGCCAGCACAACATAGCCAAACAACGCGCTAACCTTTAGCCCCGCACCGGAAACCATACCGGTTAAGTTCTGCAACCAGGATAGTGACATCATGAAAAAGACAAAACCGGACAACAGACCAAGCCACGCCGCTTTTTTCACCGAAGCCGATTGTACCGAAAACAAAAGAGGGATGAGTGCTGCAAATACCAGTGTAGAATTCCCATAGCCGGGAAATGATAAAGCCAATAACATACCCGATAGCGCACTGCCGAAAACTGGAAGAATCGGTGACTGAAAAAACGGGTGAGAATAATCTGCAGACGGCTTCTTTGCATCGAACGCCTGCCGTTTTTTATCCATTTGCTTGAATGAACCAATCATGGGGAACCTACGAGTCTATTGTTTATCCATTAAGATTCAGCAGAGAAGGCACTGCCTGCCATGCTCTATCTTTTTTTTGCTGGAGGAAAAGGTCGGAAATATATTCGAGCAAATCATCGATGGCTGTAACGGTTTGTCCTCGCCGTGATTGTTCGTTCAGGTTCAATGCCGATAATCCTTTTAAACCCAGCACCCCTTCTCCATTAGAAGAATCCCAAAATACAAACATGTGTTCAATGATCGCACGGATGGAACGATAGAGCACCATCTCATGTTTCTCCGCATCAGAAAGCTGAAGCAGAGAAAAGTCAAGAGTCCACATTCGATCCACTTGCGCACCGGCCCAGTCTGCCGGTCTGATTACGCCTAAAGAAAAATAAGGAAGCAGCGCAGGAAAATGGTGTAGTTCGGAAAGAATCTCCATCCATCGGCCGATGTACCGGTTGTGCGGCTTCAATGAACCCAGCACATGTTCTGCGGCACCGCGGTCATTCACGGCACAGAAAGCCCGAGCGATCAACAAGACAAGATCCGCGCGCTGTACACCTCTCGGATGAAACTGCCGGCAATACGCGGCAACACTCGCTGAAACATTATCGGCCATAGTTCCCGCAGGGATCTCCAGCGATTGGAAAATCTCTTGCACGTGAACCATCCAGGCATCCTGTTTTTCCAGGGTCTGAAAAGCGGAAGATCTCATTCCCGCCCAATGAGGCGCTCAACCTCGTTCATGAATTGACCGGCATCGCGGAAACGACGATAGACGGAGGCATAGCGGATGTACGCAACCTCATCGAGTTTTTCGAGCGCGGCCATCACTTTTTTACCCAGCATCATGCTTGGGATTTCTTTTTCAAATTCTGATTCAGCTTCAAGAATAATCGAGTCGGTCAGGCGTTCAATCTGCTCTACGCTGATATGCCGTTTGCGACAGGCAATATTGAGACTCTTAATCAGTTTATCGCGGCTGAGCTCTTCGCGACGGCCATCGCGTTTCGTGACCTGCAACTGCGCCCTTTGAATTTCCTCGTATGTAGTAAAACGATGGCCGCATCCAACGCATACACGACGACGCCTAATCGCATCGCCATTACGAACTTCGCGACTATCGATCACGCGGTTTTCCCGACCTTCACATTTAGGACATCTCATAGAGGTTACCTCTTTCCTGATTCGCGCAAAAGATAGACGGAAGCGAGAGTGCGAACAACAAAAAACGCCCCGCATATGCGGGGCGATTTCTACTTCAATTGAAGTGCTTTCTACTTCTTCCCTTTTTTCTTTGCTGCTTTCTTCTTAGCTGGTGCCTTTTTCTTGGCAGGAGCTTTCTTCTTAGCCGGCGCTTTCTTTTTAGCAGGAGCTTTTTTCTTGGCAGGAGCTTTCTTTTTAGC
>JADGFE010000211.1 GCA_016744085.1 Kiritimatiellales bacterium
CACACACCTCCTTGTCAGATATTGATTGATTATAGTAGACGTTTATAATACGTCTACTTAAAACAATGGAAGGAAAACGATGAAAGCACTACTGAAAAATTTTTATTTCTCCGTGCCTCTCTCTGTAAGGAATAATTCGGTGGTTCAGTTCCGGTTTTAAATAGAGGAGCTATGATGAAAAAGTTTATTCTAAACATTGCCCTGCTGATGTTGCTGGCTGGAGCTGACGCGAAACAGCTGGAAGTCCTATTTGTGGGTAATAGCTATACCTATGTCAGCAACATGCCGGAGACCGTTAAGCAGATGGCTGAAGCCAAGGGCCATGAGCTTGTGTTGAACAACAGACGCCGGGCGGCCGCTGTTTTCAACAGCATTGGGAAGAGAGAATAGGGCCGTCGAAAAAATGCAGAGCGGCCAATTCGATGTTGTTGTGTTTCACAATCAGAGTTTTGAGCCAGTAAGCGATCCTGAAAATATGATAAATACGGAAAGCTGCTGGCCGCAGAAACGACTAAGACCGATGCGCTGGAACAGGTAGGTAATCAGGAGTTGAAACATACCGGTTTGAAAGCGGGATAACCGGCTAGCCTTAATCTCGAAACGGTTATCCGATCCAATCAGGCTCAGAACAAAATATCCCAGAAGGAAGTTACACGTGTGAAGGTGCGCGTGCGTCGGAACGGGTACGGTTACCTGCTCATATCCGGAGCACTTGGAGGAAGCATTCGATTCGCAACCGTCGAAGGAAGCGCGGGATGGTCCGCCTCATCTGCTGAAGGCAGGATAGATCACCAACTGGACCAGCCAGATGAGCACGGCCATGCTCCAATCCGCCGCAAGACGGATGGAAGCAATTCATTCATCGCCGAGATCATGCCGGTTAAATTCTTCGATGGCATAGCGATCGGTACATCCGGCCACATAGTCGCAAACCGTTCGCCAGAGACCTTCTTCCGTCAGCCGTTCGCGGGCTTTATTTCCCATCGTTTCCGGATGTTTGATATAATGCAAAAACAGCCGGCGCATCATCTCAACCGAGTCCTGCGTGGTATCGGCCACGCCATGATGGAAATAGAGGTTCTTAAACATAAAGGCTGAAAAGTCATCCAGCATGTCCCGCATAGCCGGACTGAAATCGGCAACACGGCATGGTGCGGACATGACTTGACCCACCGATGCGGGATTCAGGTTAGTGAGAATTTCGTTTGCGTGATCAACCACATCAACGACCTGCAGTTCGAGCATGCAGCGAATGGTTGCGCGAATAAACTGATATTCGGAAAGGTTGGGATATCGTTCTTTCGTGGTTGATGCCGCCAGGCGCCAGAATTCAGTGGTCTCCAATTGCGGGAGGGTAACAATGCCAGCTTCGAGCCCGTCATCCACATCGTGTGCATGATAGGTCATGTCGTCTGCAATGTCGGCAACCTGTGCTTCGAGCGACTGATACGGGCCGATGGGCGAACCATCCAGCATGGCACCGTCCACATGGGCCTCGTGTTTCAGCAGCCCGGCCCGCACTTCCCAGGTCAGGTTCAGCCCTTTAAAATTTGGGTAGGGGGATTCAATGACTTCAATTGATCTCAGACTCTGCAGATTATGATCAAACCCGCCGTGGCCTTTCATTAGATCATCGAGGACATGCTCACCCGCATGGCCGAATGGGCTGTGACCAATGTCGTGAGCCAGACAAATACATTCCGTCAGATCTTCATTGATTTTCAGAATGCGGGAGAGGGTACGTCCAACGGCTGACATTTCCATTGTATGGGTCAAGCGCGTGCGGAAGTGATCAGCCGTCCCGTTTACAAAAACCTGAGTCTTGTATTCGAGTCGTCGAAAACAACGGCTATGAAAAATGCGGTCGCGGTCGCGCGCAAAGCAGGACCGCAGCGGGTGCGGTCGTTCATTATGTTTTCGGCCGAGGCTTTCGGCACTTTTGCTGGCATAGGAGGCCAGATGATTATCCTCGGCCATCTCCCAATCTTTTCTCGCTTGATTCATATTTGATGTACTATAAAGAGCGTTCTGTCAGAGATCAAACGGAGAAGATCAAATGTACGAAAAAACACTTTCCCGCAAGACGGTTTACGAAGGCCTCATCCTGAATGTTGAAATGCTGGATGTGGAACTGGAGAACGGTAAACTGTCCAAACGCGAGATTGTACAGCACGGTGTGGCGGTAGCGATTATTCCCCAACTTCCAGATGGCCGCTTCGTATTTATCCGGCAATTTCGTAAACCGATGGAGCGCATCTGCTTTGAAGTGGTGGCAGGAAATTGCGATCCCGGAGAAAAAGAAGCCGTATCCGCCGCTCGCGAGCTGCAAGAAGAAACTGGCTATACAGCCGAGTCATTGGAGTTGCTGGGACCGATCTATCCCAGCGTAGGCTACTGCACGGAGCGGATTGATGTTTACTTTGCCAAGGTATCCGCCGAGCGCGGGAAAACCTCGTTCGATGACGATGAACGCATCGAAACCGTATTTGTTACCGAAGCCGAGCTCGATGAAATGATCCGAAATACCGAAATCGCCGATGCCAAAACCCTCTCCGCCTGGATGCTCTATAAAATAAAGAAGTCGGTTTCTTAGGACTTATTATTTCTTGCGATACCCAGTCAATAACCATGCCCTGTAAGCTATAGTACACGGGGTAATCGGGTGTGAAAAACTACATACAATATAGTCTAGTATTTCTGATTGTTCTGCTATTGGGCAGTTGTCAGATCTTAGGGGGGGGGGAGAAGTTACTATTATAACAGAATTGTGATTTCTGTATAGTTATGCGAATCCACCCGAGGAGGTTCCTGTGGCAAAAAAATATTCTGGAGTGCAATGGGGTTTCGCAAGAGATTATTGGACTCGTTTCCGTGCTCGTGGAAAATTGCAAAGCCATCGGTGCCGATGTTTGCGAAGGAATAAGAATCCTTGAAAAGAAGGCCTAATTCTCGTAACACGGTGCTTCAGCAGTTAGAGAAAATCCCATTATCCCGCTTCTTCAACCGGATTCCATGACGTTCGTTTTCTAATGATGCTACCTTTTGACGTAATCCAAACTTCCAAGTTATGGGAGTTTGGATTATCTTTTTCCGCTATGGATTGGATCTCATCACTTGAAAAACGTTTCGGCTCCTGGGCAATTCCCAACTTGGCCGTATATCTCATTGCAATACAGGCTATCGGCGTTGCATTGTTGATGGGTGGGTATGCGAATTACAATGATCTGCTTTTAGAGGGCAGTTCTGTTATGTATAGGGGCGAATGGTGGCGACTCTTGTCGTTCATGATGCTTCCGAAAACCATGAGCCCGATCTGGCTATTTTTTGCCTTCTATATTTTCTATATGATCGGGAATTCGCTGGAGCAGCACTGGGGCACCTTTCGGTTTAACCTGTTTGTGTTGATCGGCTATCTGTTGACCATTCTCATGGCGCTCATCAGACCGGGCGCTGAGATTACGAACACCTATTTTTTGGGATGTATCTTCTTGGCCTTTGCCACCCTGTTTCCAAATGTTGAATTCCGGCTATTTTTTATTCTGCCGGTAAAGGTCAAATGGTTGGGCTGGCTGACTGCGGGTGTATATCTCCTAACGCTGTTTGCCGGGGATCTTGGAAGTCGGCTGGGCGTGGTTGCTGCTTTTGCTAATTATGCTTTGTTTTTCGGGAAAGAATTTGTTCAGAACGTTCGGGCCGGACAGCGCAGGAAGGCGTTTGCGACAGAACGGGCCGTTGTCGCGGCTCGGCCGATGCACGCATGTATTTCCTGCGGGGCAACGGATAAAGGTGATCCTGCCAAACAATTTCGTTATTGCTCCACCTGTGGGAAATGTTATTGCGAAGAGCATATTGCGAATCACGATCACTAATTGAATTCAGGCTGCGCTTTAAACAGAATTGATAGTAAATCAGCCTCATCCGCAGAATCGGTGGGCCGATTCCGGCTCGGGCAACCCTCCCATTGTGTGAAATAGGGCGATTTTCAGCACTTCGTAGCTTCGAAACCCGT
>JADGFE010000212.1 GCA_016744085.1 Kiritimatiellales bacterium
GCGTATTATTTTCATTCGTATCCATGCCCCGAACGTTATCAGGCATTGGCCTGACTGCCTACGGGGTCGAGGAAGAGGCGTATACGAAGCAAAGGTACCGCATCGAGTTTCTGAGTCGGCACATTCGGAACGAAATATCCATCGGCTTCCCGACATAACCATCGGATCGGGCCGGTATCTCCCGTGAGCTCGTGTATTTTTGCCAGCCGGTCCAGCGGATTATCCGCCCCGCTGGCCTCTTCCGCTTCGCTGAGTTGGCATCATTTGTAGATGAGCCCCAGGTCGGATGCCACAGATTTTACCCCCAGACCGCTGACGGAGTTCTTTAATACTTCATATGAGTCCATTTGCTGCTCCTTTAACGCATAAAATCCTACAGAAAGCGGATTTTAAGAGTCATTGTAAAAACGGATCATTTTTATAGGGACCACTCAAAATAGACCCGCCCTATCCGCAGTCCGAAGACCACAAAACCGCTCCCGCACGAGCTTGACCTACAGGGCTTTCGTGCGTATGGTCACCGCCTTTTATCCAAAAATAGGTAACTACACAGGAGTACAAGGATTTATGAAGGTTTCAGTAAAGGATGCAGGCACTTGCCGCAAGACCATGACGATCGAGATTCCGGCTGATAAAATCACGGAAGAGCGCGAAGAAACACTTAAAGCTTATGCCAAATACGCAGATATTCCCGGATTTCGTAAAGGCAAAGCCCCAAAACACGTTGTTGCGAAAAAATATGCAAAAGACATCACTAAGGAGATTCAGGAGCGTATATTGCCAAAATACTACCACGAAGCTCTACAGGAATCTGAACTCCAGGTGGTTAACGTAGTTGATGCCACGGAAGTGGATATCAAAGAAAATGAGCCCGTATCTTTCGACGTTACCGTTGATGTTGAACCCGAGTTCAAACTCCCTAAGTACACTGAAATCCCTGTTAAAGAAGAAAAAGTCGCCGTTACAGACGATCAGGTTCAAGAACAGATTGATGGCATCCGCGGCCAGCAAGCATCGTTTGAAGAAGTTGAAGGCAAAGCTGTTGAAGCCGGTGACATGGGACAGTTGTCCTACGAAGCAACCGTTGATGGTGCTCCGCTGGAAGACACAGTTCCGGAAGCTAAAGGTATTGGTAAAGGCGAAGGTTACTGGGTTTCTGCCGATGAACATGCCTTTATTCCCGGCATGGGCGAAGAAATTGTTGGCCTGAATATTGGCGATAAAAAAGAAGTTACCATCGAATTTCCAGAAACCTTTATGGTAAAAGAACTTGCAGGCGTTAAAGCGACGTACAATATCGAAGTAACCGGCGTTCGCGTTCGTTCCCTTCCAGAACTCGACGAAGCGTTCCTTGCAACCTTGCAGGTAGAGTCCGAAGAAGTGCTGCGCTCCACCATCCGCGAGCAGCTGGAAGCACAGGCCGAAAATATGGTTTTGGGACAGAAGCACGAGCAGATCGTGAAACATCTCATCAAGAAGACCAAACTTGAAGTGCCGGACAGCGTTGTTCAGTCGCAGACCCGCAACGTGATGTATGACATCATGAATCACCGCATGCAGATGGGTCAGACTCAGGAACAGATTGGTGAACAGCAGGAAGAAATTGCCAAAGAAGCACAGGAACGTGCCCTTGAAAACGTGAAGCTTCGTTATATTGGCCTCCGAATTGCTAAAGAACTGGAGTTCGAAGCCAGTGAAGTAGAGATTGAAGAAGAAATCGCGACGATGGCCATTAGCCAGCGCAAAGATGCGCAGGCTCTCCGTAAGGAGATGGAGGAAAATGACTCCTTGGACAACGTAGGCGAGCAGATCCGCTTCAACAAGGCACTCGACTATATGGTCGAGAACGCGAAGATCAAGTAGGTATAACACCTGCAGGATCAACGGATTATTGGATTGATGGGAATGCCCATTGGTCCAATAATCCTAACTAGTTTTTTATAACGGAGTCTGAAATGAACGAAATGGCAAATATGCTTGTTCCGATGGTGGTTGAACAAACCGGCCGCGGTGAGCGCTCGTACGACATCTATTCCCGCCTTCTCAAGGAACGCATCATTTTCCTCGGCACAGCCATCGACGATAACGTGGCCAACCTGATCATCGCCCAGCTCCTTTTTCTGCAGAGCGAAGATCCGGAAAAAGATATCAGTGTATACATCAACTCCCCCGGTGGCGTTGTGACGGCTGGCCTGGCGATCTACGACACCATGCAGTTTTTGAAATGCGACATCACCACCTACTGCGTTGGCCAGGCGGCCAGTATGGGCGCCGTACTTTTGGCTGCCGGTGCAGCAGGCAAGCGCTATGCCCTGCCGAACGCCCGCATCATGATCCACCAGCCACTCGGCGGTGCTCAGGGACAGGCAACCGACATTAATATTCAGGCGCAGGAAATTCTACGCATCAAACAGATCCTAAACGGTATTCTCGCAAGCCATTCCGGCAAGAGCATTGAGGATCTGGAACGCGATACGGACCGCGACAACTTTATGTCGGCGGAACAGGCTGCTGATTACGGCCTGATCGACGAAGTGGTATCTCACGCTAAATAATTTGAGGCTAATCCCATGGCGGATAAACACAGCACTCCAGAATGTTCTTTCTGCGGAAAGAGCGAAAAAGAAGTCAAACGGCTGATTGCCGGCCCCGGCGTTTTCATCTGTGATGAATGCGTAGGCCTGTGCGATGCCCTACTCGGGCATCAGTCTACTGACGAAGCCGATGAACCATCGACATCTCAGGAAATCGGCGTATTGGCTCCTCACGAAATTAAAGCCAAGCTCGATGAATATGTGATTGGTCAGGGACAGGCTAAAAAGGTTTTATCCGTTGCCGTTCATAACCACTACAAACGCATGTTTGCCAAGCTGGATGAAGACGGCGTCGAAATCGACAAAAGCAACGTGATGCTGATCGGACCTACTGGTAGCGGCAAAACGCTCTTGGCAAAAACATTGGCACGCTCGCTGAATGTCCCTTATGCCATTACGGATGCCACTACGGTTACCGAAGCTGGCTATGTGGGCGAAGATGTAGAAAATATTCTACTCCAGTTGCTGCAGGCCGCCGACTATGATGTTGAACGTGCTCAACGCGGCATTATCTATATTGATGAAATCGATAAGATTGGACGCCGCACGGACAATGCTTCGCTTACCCGCGATGTTTCCGGCGAAGGCGTACAGCAGGCTTTGCTGAAGATTATCGAAGGCACGATTGCCCGCGTTCCCCCGAAAGGCGGACGTAAGCACCCGCAGCAGGAATATTTGGAAATCGACACCTCCAACATTCTCTTTATCTGTGGCGGCGCATTTGTAGGCATCGAGGAAATCATCAAACAACGTATTGATAAAAAATCGATCGGCTTTGGTTCCCCTGTAAAATCAGAACAGGAATTGTCGCCCAACTTTGTCACCATGAACGTAGAGTCGGAAGACCTGCTTCGCTTCGGTTTAATTCCGGAATTCATTGGTCGTCTACCTGTTGTAACCATGTTGCAGGAACTGACTGAAGAAGAGCTCGTTCATATTCTGACCGAGCCGAAAAATGCGATGGTTAAGCAGTACAAAAAATTGCTCGCCATGGATGATGTTGAACTTGAGTTTAAAGCGGATGCCCTTGTGGCATTGGCGGCCATGGCCATCAAACGTAAAACCGGTGCCCGCGGACTTCGTGCCATCATCGAACATCTGATGCTGGACGTAATGTATGAAACACCGATGCGCGACGACATCACCCACTGCACCATCACACGCGACATGGTTGAGCACGGTCTACATCCGCTCGAAGGTCTTAAAGTCATCGAGTCAGAAAAGAAATCAGCTTAATCATTCCTGCTGATTAAAATAAAAAAGCCTCGGTACTGCCGAGGCTTTTTTATTGGGTCTTCCGCCAAATCAGTGGGTGCACGTGAGGTTTTCGCTTTGCCTGAAAGTTTGAAATGGCCTGAAATCAGGATGGCATACAAGTAATAT
>JADGFE010000213.1 GCA_016744085.1 Kiritimatiellales bacterium
AATTCGAAAATCCGGCTCTCTGAGCGCAGTGAAATTTCACCGCCACAACGAAATTTCACCAAAGCGGGGTGACAGGTCTGGTGTTCAACACGAAACCACGACCGCACCCGGAGAAAGCATTCCAGTCCTGTCATTCGGGCGGTTCGACAATGACAGGAGATTCGGAATGTTAACTTCGAATTCATATGAAGGTATTGACACCTACGCCGCCGACCTTATCCGGAACAAATCCCGGTTGCTGATTGGCAAAGCAGGTCTCACCGAAAGCGACCGCCCCGACCTCGAGCAGGAACTGATGATTGATCTGCTCGAACGCATGAAACGTTACAACCCTGCCAAGGCCAAGAAGACCACCTTTATGGCGCGGATTGTTGAGCGGCGGATTGCATCACTGTTGGAAATGCGTTTCGCACAACGCCGCGATTGCCGCCTTTGCAAAGCATCACTGAATGAACCAGCCCCCAGCAGCTTTGGTGAATCACTTGAACGAGGTGACCTGATGAGTAGAGATCTCCATCCCTCGGTAAAAACCGGCGAACCGGTGGAACGTAAAAGCGGTGATATGCAAATTGATATGGAAGCGGTCATCGCATCCCTTCCTGAACAATTACGAGACCTCTGCGAACGACTGCGGACCAGCAACATGATGGAGATCTCGCGGGAAACCGGCATTTGTCGCGGCACCCTTTATTACCGTCTGAGCCTTCTGCGCGAGGCGCTTCAGGAAGCTGGATTGAAAGAATACCTCTAACCACCCCGACACTTTTCACCTGTTTCCGGTAGGTAACGACATACCGCAGAGAAAGCGGAAAACCGGGGCCTCGGTGAAGAACATTTAACTGAAATCAACTGGAGAATATCAATGGAACACTACACCTATCGCTTTGCCCCGGATGTTCCGGCACAAGAAATGGAAGACACCTTTATGCTGGCTCTTCTGGCGGTGGAAAGCCTGTACGGCCACTCACGGGTACGGATGGAATCACGCTTCAATGTGGACAAAGAGAGCCGCACTTGTCAGGTCGAAAGCATGACGCAGATCGGCAGTGATCTGGCCAAAATTTTCACCGGATTCGCGACCAAGGAATATGGCGAACGCGCTGTGATGATTGATCGTAAAAATGGCGAACCATTCGGCTCCAACGTCGAAGAAAAAATGGCTGAGGGGGTGGCGTAATGAACAAGCCGATGACCACGACCTATTCCATGTGGCGCATGTTCCGTAACTGCCGTAAGGCCTGCGAATACCGTTACCTTCGCAATCTCGTCCCGTTAGAAAAAGACCACAATATGGCTTTCGGGTCCGTGATTCACGACTGCCTTGAGATTTGGCACGGCGTGCGCGAGCTGGAAAAGGTAATTGCGCATATCGACCGCACGTATGCCAACCGCATAAAGGACGATAAACAATTAGCGGACTGGCATTTGGCCACCGCAATGATGACCTCCTATTCGGAACGGTATGCCACAGAGGGATTCGATGTTCAGGCGCTGGAAGAAACCTTTGAAGGCTCCATCATCAATCCGGATACTAACGCTGCCTCCCGCAGTTTTGTGCTGGCGGGCAAGGTCGACGGGCTGGTGATTCAGGATGGACAGTATTTTCTGTTGGAGCACAAAACCGCCGCGCAGGTGGATGCCGCTTACTTGGAACGACTCTGGACGGATTTTCAGATCATTCTTTATGCGTGGTACCTGGAGCAAACGCTTGGGATAAAAATCACGGGCATCATCTACAACGTGCTGGTTAAAGCAAAACTACGCCAGAGCAAAGGTGAAACCGAGGCGGAGTTTGAGACTCGCCGTGCCGAACTGATCGCCAAATCTAAGACCGGGAAAAGCAGCGCAAAACGCAAGATGCCGGAAACTGATGAGGCCTTTCAGGGGCGGCTCAGGGCGAAGTATGACGAGCCGGGCATGTTCCATCGCGAGGAGCTATACGTTTCCCGCGATCAGTTTACCGAGCTGCGCAGTGAACTGTGGGAGCTGTCCAAAGCGATGCTCGATGCCCGCCGCCGGAACACATTCTACCGAAACACCGCCTTTTGTTTTCAGTATGGCCGCGCCTGTCCTTACTACCCGCTTTGCCGTAGTGGCGAAAATCCCAACGTGATCGAGAACTGCTTCGAGGAGGTCCGCCCGCATGAGGAACTCCGGACAGAGCCGAAAAGCGATGCACCGAAGTCGGATCCTCAGAACCCCGTTTTTTAACCCACAAAATCATTAGTAAACCAAGGAGATAACTATGCTGCCTCAAAGCAAAACCAAACCGAAAGCCAGCCTGCACAACCTGACCGCACTCGTCTATGGACCGAGTAAAATTGGAAAATCAACGTGGTGCTCCCATGCGGAGAAAGCCCTGTTCCTTGCTACCGAACCGGGACTGAATTCTCTCGAAGTGTTCGAGGCTCCGATTACCTGCTGGGATGATCTACTGCAGGCCTGCGCTGAAATCGCTGAAGGCAAACACGATTTCAAAACCATCATTATTGATACGGTTGATAATGCCTACCGCATGTGCGCCGATTATGTGTGCAAGAAATTCCAGATCGAGCACGAGTCCGACCTCGGTTTCGGCAAGGGCTATGCGCTAATCAACAATGAGTTCCAGCGGGTCATTAACAAACTGGCATTTCTGCCATATGGCCTGATCCTCATTTCGCATTCACAGGAACGCGAGATTGAAACACGTACCGGGAAACACACGCGCATCATGCCAACGCTTCCGGACAAAGCCCGCAAACTGCTGACCGGATTGGTCGACTTGATCCTGTTTTGCGATCTCGAAACCAAGCCCGATGAAAATGGAAAGCCTACCCATCATCGGGTGATGCGAACTAAGCCCAGCCCCAACTATGACGCGGGTGACCGTACCGGAATGCTGCCCGAAATGATCCCGCTCGACTTCCCATCCTTTATGGAGGCGTTTGCCGCGACGAGCGCCCCCAAAACCACCGCAAAAGAAACCGCTAAACCCAAGGAGAAATAATCATGAGTTGGAATGAAAATGACGATCTCGACCTCGCACAGTTTGATGGCGACTTTGAAACGGCAGATGTTGAAGAAAAGGAATTCGATGAGATTCCAGACGGAAAATATCAGGTCAAGGTGGACCGTGTTGAGCTGACTCGCTCCGAGACCTCTGGCAACCCGATGCTGAAGTGGGCATTGAAGATTCTCGGCCCGGCTCATAAGGGTCGCCTGCTGTGGCGCAACAACGTCATTGCCAGCAAGGACAATGTGAAATGGCTGAAGCAGGATCTCTATACCTGTGGTCTACAGATTGAAAAGCTATCCGATCTTTCGGGCAAACTGGAATCCCTGCTGGACGTTGGCCTTGAAGTGACCAAACGCACGAAAAACGAATTTGAAAACATCTACTTCAACCGGCGCATTGTGTTGGGCGAAAACGATGCGACTGGTTCGGCGGATGGTCACGACGTAAACGACATGATCCCATTTTAGGCCATGATGACCGTTGTAATCGATACGAGGGAGCAAGAGGGATACTCTTTCTCTGCTCCCTCCATTCGCCGAAAATTGGAGGCGGGCGATTATTCCCTTGAAGGCTTTCAAGATCGGGTGGCTGTGGAGCGCAAATCAATGGCTGATTTTGTTTCCACCGTCGTTCGCGGGCGAAAACGCTTTCATAAGGAACTGCAGAAGCTTCGAGATTATGACGCGGCCTGTGTGGTTGTGGAAGGGAACTTTCGCGACCTGCTTGAGGGCCGCTACCTAAGCGACGTGCATCCCAACGCCCTAGCGGGAACCATTGCCTCCATCATTATCGACTTCGGTGTGCCGGTCTACTTTTGCTCCGACCGACAGGCCGCCTGCCTTTTCACCGAAACCTTTTTATCCCGATTTTACCGGAGGTTTGCTCCATGCCACGAAAAAGAAAACCCCCGGCCAGACTCCGGGGACGTATAGAGAAAGTTTATTTTGCCGG
>JADGFE010000214.1 GCA_016744085.1 Kiritimatiellales bacterium
TGGATACTTCAACCATTGAGCGGGAAATTGATCCGTGGCAAAAAGTGAGAAACAACACTGCATCTCCGATGAACTGGCGATTCAAAACCAGTGATGCTCACATTAAACTCAAAAAACTTTACCCGACAGTAAATTAATGACGGTGTACTAGTCTCCCACGCGCATTCGGGGCTTGCCCGACTCGGCCGGTTTGTTCGTTTCTTCTTCGGCCTTAATCTGTTCATACGATTTGGCTAGGACCTGGTCTTTTTCCGGGCGGAAGCAATCTCTCACCCAAACCAAAAATACGCAGGCCATGATGCCCCAGATGCCGCTCACAAATGTAAGTACAGCAGGGTTAAACGGGCCCAGACCGGCAAGATGGGTCATTTGCTCTTCCGTATAATCCATATGCAAATACAGCATATCCATATCCATTTCCGAGAAGGTCAGCATCATGGAACTAGAGGTTAGCAATACAAGGGCATACGCTCCCCACCAGGCATGGGTCTTACGCTTGTAGGCTCCCCAGCCGACATAAGCAAACGAGATGGAAATCAGCAAGAGCACCGCAAAACCTGTCCCTCCTTTAAGAATAGTTCCGAAGAAAAATACGACAAAATTTGTGGTGCCACCCACAAAGACCGACAAGCTTCCCAAGATTGAAATGGATCCCATGGCCAGCAACGGCAACGGACACCGATCCGTCCAGCCGGGCGACGGATGCTTCCGCTCGCAGGTCGTCTGCACGCCGGCCATGCTGTAAAAAACAATTGCAACCAGCGGAAAAATAACCTGCAACACCAACAGAACCAGAATCGCAATGTACAAAAAGACCAAGGCCCCCATCGGAGAAATCAACTCCGATTCCATCAGCAGATTATGCAGCTCGGGAAGAATATAAAGTGCCAGCGCCAAAACCAGCGTCCCGAAGAAAATCGTAACCCATGCCCCGACCAGCGTCAGAGATCTTGCCCATCGACATCGCTTAAGACTGCCGAGGCCCATGATAATGAACCATGCGGTGAGATAAAACATGATGCCCATCGCCATCCAGAAATGAGCGGCCTTCATCCCTCCGAGACCGGTCGACGAAACCATCACCAGCAAAAGCATGGCCACAGAAAAGCAAAGAATTCCCAACACAATTTCTAATATGCCACAGACCACCAACCCAACGGATCGGTCCTTATCCGGATCGCCTTCCAGCCAAACCCGCTCCTTTGCTTTCTTAATAAAGTTCTTCATGAGTTTGCGTAGTTTAGCGAATCAGCCGAAACCCTCAAGGAATGTTTTAGCTGGCTAGCTTATTATAGAACATTTACGATTTGTTCCATTAACTGGGAGATACTGTCATGAAAAAAAATATCGTTTCACTGCTAATCTTAACATCAATCAGCCTGATTGCGCAGGCAGACACCAGCGTTACTGCCTATAGGACCTACTGGGACGGCGAAGACATCGGGAAAGGTGGCGGGCTTCGTCTAAAAAAAACCTTTCTCGCGTTTGCCGCCGTTGAAGCGCGTACGGGTTATGTCGACTTCACCGATACGGACACACAAGTCATTCCGGCAGAAGCCTCGCTCAACCTTCGGCTTCCTTTCCTCATCTCTCCCTATATCGGGGCGGGTGCGGGCTACTATTTTATCGACTCGAACCTGCCCAATGCGGACGATCAGTCTGGATACTTTGCGCAGCTCGGCGTTGAGGTCACCTTCATTTGGATCGGGGCGATGGCAGAAATTCGTTGGCACGATATTGAAGATAGCTATCTCGATGGTACCTCCGCAAACGTCGGCTTACTGATCAAGTGGTAAATCCTATGCATAAAATTGATATCTATTATTCAAAGGTTTGCGGACTGTGCACCGAAGCCATTAACTATTTTCACAAGCGCGGCATTACCTTTACCGCCATTGCCATTGAATACGATAGTGCGATCGATGAATTTGTCGATTCACCTCATACGCGGGACATGTATGATCGCTGCGGTGAAAAAGTTGAATTCGTTCCTCAGATCTTTATCGGCGATCGCCATATTGGCGGATGGCGAAAAATGGAACCGCTGATTGCATCCGGCGAAATCAACCAGTTGCTACCCGAAGGTGGCTAAAACATTCTGATATCGATCAAAACCCTCGTCCGAGAAGCAGATGCATATCACCCGTTGTAGTCGGCTTCCCGATTCAAGGGCGAGGAATATTTCACTCAACGCAATACCGCATGCCCGCTCAAACGGAAATTGACAAACTCCAGTGCTAATAGACGGAAAGGCGATAGAATCAATCCGGTGCTCCTCCGCCAGTTGCAGAGCAGTTCGGTAGCACGAAGCCAGCAGTTCGTCTTCGTTGTGATCGCCGCCCTTCCAGACTGGCCCGACCGCATGAATTACATACTGCGCAGGTAGATCGTAACCCTGCGTCAGTTTGGCCGACCCCGTAACGCATCCACCGTGCATGGCACATTCAGCTTCAAGGCGAGGTCCCGCAGCCCGATGAATGGCCCCATCAACACCGCCACCCCCTAATAACGTCTGGTTCGCCGCATTGACAAGTGCATCAACCTTCAGTTCCGTAATATCGCCTTTAATTATTTCCACCATTGCGGTGAAAATGATGCAACTTCCATGCCGATATCGCAACGGATTAAAAACTAGCGCCTAAGCGCAGGAAAAAGATACTTTAAAACAGAATTTAAGAGCCGTATAGAATACCGGCACCAACGAGAGCGGTGATTAAAGCGGCCTTGATTTCGGCCTGTGGCCTGCCAACCAGAGAAGCTTATTTCATCTCTAGGATGTTCTTTCCGTTGTATTCTAACGATTTTTGATTCGGAACAGGATTGAACCAGTATTCAAACTGCAATTGACCGGTTGTTGTCAGATCAATATCGCCTTTTATTTTACCATAGCAGGCTGAAGTTATCTTTCCTTTTTCATCTGTTTGAGTTCTCACCCGAAAAATATAATTGATTGCATCCCTTTTTAAATTTGTTTCCGGGTGGGAAGGTGTTTTGTAGGTTTTGTATTTTTTTATTTCGTTCAGATATCCGCTCTCAGGAGCAACATACGGCCAATTGAAATTTGGATGTGTATCGTCTGTAAATTTAAACTCCATTATCCCATCGTTCAGGTTGGGAAAAGTCAGACTATAATCTGCGTGAGATGGATCGGATCCCGTTGTTATATTAAATGTGAAATCAGAGCTTTTCCCTTTGCCGTGGGGAGCTACCCAGTCCCCAACTTCTAAATCAAATGAAACGGGAGATCTGAACGCCGGACATTTCATCCATTTTCGTTTTTTATACACCATAGATACCGGATTTTTTTCGGGCGAAAGGAAATTTCAATGGTTGGATTCCACGGGTCCCAACGGTTCATCACACTATTTTTCCGGTCAGATTTTATCCCTGCACTGCCGGTGTAATATCCATCGGCATAGGCAGCCCCTCCATAAATATCTTTACCTTCAACAACGGCTTCACCGTTTTCATCAACGGGTACTTCATGTCGCTTGACAATATTCTTTTTCTTTTCCCATGGACTGTATTGTTCGGTAAAATAATTCTGGACGACCGCATTGGTAATGGGCAGCCCTGTTTCGATGTCAATAACCCGTACCGTACACTTTACATTGGCCGGTTTACCCATCGCACAGCCGGAACAAATTACCACAGTCAATAAACTGATAAACAACTTCATCTTAGTTCTCCTTCGTTGTTATCTTTTCGTACAATTGATACAAATGGAACATTCTGGAAGTCACTGTGCTTCCACACTCTTATACTATTTCCTATACCTTCCCTACTTGGCCAGCTTCCCGGATCGGTTCTATAGATTGAGAACATATCAAAATTATAGATCCGGCACATAAATATTGTGACTTCTTTCAGATGGTTTGATATCATTATCCCCATGAAAAATGATGATGCAAGAAGGACACCGGGCAGCCTT
>JADGFE010000023.1 GCA_016744085.1 Kiritimatiellales bacterium
GCCCTCGCCATGAAATGATCGAGATAAAGCATCGGAGTAAATATCGTGCAAAAGTAGCTTAAGGAAGTGCCATTCGGGTCAGTCCCGTAATCTAGTAATCGAATGGAGAATAGGTTTAAATTTTGGATTGTTTGACTGTGCTTATGGTTTTTCGCTTTCCAAGCATTGGAAACGATAACGCCGAATCCATAGGGGTTAAAGTGATCCATATCTACGATCCAGCGATTGTTGATTATCGTCAATGGCTCCGATGGGAACAGGGGCGACCAGTGATGAAAGCAAGATCCAGCAAGCGGCGTTTATCACATTGGCACACAATCTAACATTAATGCTGGAGCGGACGATTGAGCAGCGCGAAGGGATTCGAGATGAAAAATCGGGAAAAAGGAAAGCTGCAAGAATAAAGAAAGCGACTGATCTCGTTGAGGCGAAAAAACGGCCTTTCAATCCGCTTGTCGCTGGAGTTCGTAGAGTCACCAAAAGGAGCGTTCAATTTGTAGGGTGGTTGCAGTCGTGTCTCGAGCATCGCACCTGTTGGCGGGATACTATGAAGCAGTTACGGCCCCTGATGGAGGCTTATTTATGATCAACTTTTCACATCGTTGGCTCGCGGCATCTGTTGCCGACCCAGTGAGTGGACGTTTGCTGGAATGCTGAACGACTGACCCCGGCATTCAGTTTTACACGGGTAACTTTCTCGATAATAACGGACGAAAAGGCGGCGGGAGAAGAATGACAAGCCTTTGATGAGACCTGCTATTTTTCGGAGGCGTGTAAAATTACGGGTGCTTTCATAGAAAAAACCTGCTTGTTTCTAAACTCGGAAGAACCCAAACTACTGGGAATGAATATCGGCTTTTCGACATTTGTATTGGAGGGGGGGCAAACGGGTGTTGCAACGTATATCCGTGAACTCTTGCGTTTTCTACAATTGAAAGACTCCGATAATTCCTATGACTTGCTGATGTCAAAAAATGACGCCGACCTCATCACCCTATCCAACCCTAATTTCTCAAAATCAGTTGTCCCTTCGATTATCGGCCAACCACTGATTAACATTGCCTGGCACAATATGGTTCTGGCAGGGCTCGGGAAAAAATATGATGTGCTGCATATCCCGAGTGCTCGGCGTATTCCTTTGATCAAGAATACGAAGGTTGTTGCAACGGTACATGACCTTGCAGCTTTCGCGGTAGATGCAAAATATGATTCGGCACGCATGTTTTTTAATCGCAAGGTAGTACCTGCCATGATCCGCAATGCGGATCATGTGATTACCGTCAGCGAGTTCACTAAAAGCGATATTGTGAAACACACCGGTTATCCTGAAGAAAAAATATCTGTAATTTATTCGGGAATCAACAGCGACCTATTCCGGCCTGTTCCGCCGGATGAGGCAAAGGAAATGCTACAGATGCTGCACGGGCTGGAAAAACCTTTCTTGATTTATATCTCCAGATTGGAACATCCGGCAAAGAATCATGTTCGGTTAATTGAGGCATTTGAACGCTTTAAACTTGAAAATGACAGTGCTCATCAACTGGTCTTCGCCGGTGCGGACTGGAACGGTGCGGAGACCATCCGAGCTCGCGCTGCGGAGAGCCCGGTTAAGGACGATATTATTTTCCTTGGATTCGTTCCCGTTAAATCGCTTCCCCTTCTCTACTCAGGTTGTGATCTGATGGTCTTTCCCTCCTTGTTCGAAGGTTTTGGTTTTCCGATTATCGAGGCATTGGCCTGCGGAGCTCCAGTCATCTGCTCGAACACCTCTTCGATGAATGAAATTGCAAGTGATTTGGTGCCTACGTTTGACCCCTCAAACTCAGAAGCCATCTTCCAGACTCTGGCTACGACTCTTTCCAAAGGTTTGAACGACGAAACGCGGGCACGAGGCATGGAATATGCTATTACCTTTGATTGGCGGAAAACCGCCCGCAGTGTTATGGAGGTATACCGGTCGGTTGTCTGACCGGTTTTTTGCATGAAAAGAGGTACTAAAAGTTTTTTAGGAATCATCGTCGTCTGCCTACTCTCGCTGATCGGCTTAATCTATCTTGATATACCCGATGAGGTACCTCAACTGGATCTGACACAAGCGGAGTTCGAGTGGTTGCAGGAACATGCCAATTCTATTCGAATTGCTCCCCTTCCCGATTCGCCACCCATTGATTTTGTGGGTCAGACAGGGGAGCATCTTGGTCTTACTTCAGAGTATATCCGACTGATCGAACAGCAACTGGGCGTCCATTTCGTAGATGTTAACTGCGATAGCTGGAAAGAGATTCTCGAAAAGATGCGTAATAACGAAGTGGATATCGTGGGCTCAGTGCAAAACACAGTCGAACGACGTTCTTTTCTCCATTTCACAGAACCTTACTTGAAACTTCGGAATGTAATTCTAATGCGAACAGAGTGGAGAGGCTCCTTTTCTCTCGAAAACCTGCAAGATCTATCGATTGCAGTGGTCGATGGATCGGCCACACATGACTATATTAAAAAAATGCATCCGGAATATTTTCTGATTCCGGTAAAAGATGCGACATCCGGGTTCAGGATGGTCTCCTTTATGGAGGCTGATGCCATGATTACGGATTTGGGCGTGGCCTCTTACTATATTGAGGAGCTTGGCATTACCAACCTCCGCGTGGCTGGAGACATCAACTATCCATGGGAGCTATGTCTGGCATCGCGTAAGGATTGGCCTCTGCTCAACTCAATTTTGAACAGGGCGCTGGCGAATATCTCTCCGGATATGCGCCGTTCGATAAAAAGAGAATGGATAACGCTGAGCGACACCGTACATATTCCCCGCGACCGCTATCTTAAAATTATCGGCGGGATTTTAATCCTAACGCTACTGGCGATCGGAACAATTATGTTCTGGAACCAAACGCTCCGGAGACAGATTTCGCACCGAACGCAAGAGCTCGGACAAGTAAAACAAAGCCACGCTAAGGCAACCCAGGCACTTGATGTTAGTGAAGAGCGTTTCCGAGTTCTCGTTGAATCTTCCAACGATATGATCTGGGAAATGGACCATTTCGGCAACTACAGCTATGTGAGCCCGCGTGTTTTCGACATTCTAGGCTATCGGCCGAATGAACTGGTAGGGAAAAATTCGCTTTCGCTTATGATTCCGCAAGATTCTGCCCGGAATATGACCTCCTTGAGAAACTGCACCATCAAGAGCACGATTCATTGCGAAATGAATACCTATTTCCACAAGAAAGGACACCGAGTCATCCTCGAATCCAGCGGTATGGCCTTTGAGAGTAACACTGGAGATTTCGCTGGATTCCGCGGTGTTTCTCGCGATATTACAGAACGTATCAAAAATGAAAATGCGCTGCGGCAAAGTGAAGAACGTTTTAGGAATCTGGTAGAAACCACTTCGGATTGGATTTGGGAAGTGAATACCCTAGGACACTATCAATATACCAGTCCACAGGTCAGCGATCTACTGGGTTATTCATCTGATGATCTCCTTGGCAAACATTTCACCTCATTAATGCCTCCTCCCGAAGCCAAAGCCGTTAAAATACTTTTCTCTAACGTTGTGGAACAAGGTGCCCCGGTGCACTCACTGGTTAACACCAACCTGCATAAAGACGGGCGAGCGGTCGTTCTCGAAACCAGTGCGGTTCCATTTTACGACAAAGACTGGAATATTCAGGGCTATCGGGGAATCGGACGAGATATTACCGACCGTGTTGCTGCAGAAAAGCAATTGGAGTTTGAGCGTAGCCTCTTCCGGACTTTCATGGAGCATGCTCCCGACTTGATTTATTTCAAAGATGAAGAAGGCCATTTTATTGAAGTGAATGATGCCAAAGCGAAGGAACTGAACCTTAGTCCAGAAGATTTAATTGGTCGTACTGATTTCGACTTTATGCCGAAGTATGAGGCTCAGCAACGATGTGATGATGAGCAAACCGTTATGCGCACGCGCAAACCGATTCAAAAAGAAGAACTGACAACAACACCGGATGGTGAACGGTGGTACCTCACGACCAAGGCACCACGGTATAACGAAGACGGAAAAGTAATTGGCACCTTCGGTACTTCCTGGAACATCACGTATCGTAAGCAGGCAGAGGAACAACTTCGGCAGTTGCGGGCCCTCTTGAGCAACACGATTGACTCCATGCCATCTATTCTGGTTGGGGTTGATGCTGCCGGCATCGTGATCCAATGGAACCGTCAGGCGGAATCCAGCACCGGTCATCTGGCGAACGATGCTTTAGGAAAACCATTGCGCGATCTATACCCGATGCTGAGCAAGGAAATGATCAAGGTAGAACGGGCCATCCGCGAGCGAGACCCTCAAACCGAAGAACGCATACCGTTAATCGTAGGTGATCGAACGAGGTACAACGATATTACGGTGTATCCCCTGCTGGAAGGGGGTGCTGAAGGCGCTGTCATCCGGGTTGATGATGTTACTGATCGCGTATTAATCGAGGATAGCATTCGAAATATCGTTGAGGGGGTGGCTTCCGTTGGTCGCCGGTTCTTTAATTCCATGGTTGATCAGCTGGCCAAAACACTGGATGCAGATCTGACTTTCATCAGCGAATTTTCCGATGAGAGCAAGGAGTCCATGCATACAATCGCCGTATCGGATCATGGGCAATCTACTCCAAACTTTGACTTTGCACTGGCCAAAACCCCTAGTGAATTTGTGCTGAAAAGCGACACCTGTGTCTATGTTGAAAAGGCACGTGAACGTTATCCCGATTCCGACCTGTTAAAGAATATGGAAATTGATAGCTACATCGGTATTCCATTGGTCGATTCCGAAAATAAGGCTCTAGGCGTGATGGTTGCACTTTATAAGAAACCGCTCGAGCAGGTTGAATTTGCGACGTCTATTATGCAGGTTTTTGCTGGCCGCACCTCTGCGGAACTCGAACGCCTGCAGGCTACTAAAGAACTCGTGGCGTTGCGGAATATGCTTGAGAACATCATTAATTCAATGCCGTCTATCCTGGTTGGAATTGATGCCGAGGGTCATGTGGTGCAGTGGAACCATGAAGCTGAAAAAATTACCGGCATTGATTCCAATCGAGCACATGGACAGCTACTGGAACGCGTATTTCCGGACTTCGGCAATGAGATGAATCAGGTGCTTAAGAGTTTGAGTAGTGATATCGAGCAGCGGCACGAACGAATTCACTGCATGATCGATGGCGAACAAGTCATGATCGATCTGACTATTTATCCGATTACCGCCGGCGGAGCTGATGGTGCTGTGATTCGGCTAGACGATGTGACTGACCGGGTTCGTATTGAAGACATGATGGTGCAATCAGAAAAAATGATGTCAGTCGGCGGCCTTGCGGCTGGAATGGCTCACGAAATTAACAACCCGCTCGCTGGTATTCTGCAAAACCTTCAGGTCATGCGGAACCGCATCATGAATAAAACCGATCGCAACATCGGTGCTGCAGAAACTGCCGGGACATCGCTTGAAGCCATACAGGCTTACATGGAAGATCGCGATTTGATCAAGATGATGGATTCCATTTCCGAAGCCGGGCGTCGAGCGGCCAAAATTGTGGACAACATGCTCAGCTTCAGCCGCAAAGATGAAGCACATTTTGCACCGAATGATATAGAGGGGATCATTGAGCGCAGCATTGAACTTGCCTCGAATGATTATAACCTTAAACAGCGTTTTGATTTCAGACATATACGGATTATCCGAGAAATCGAATCATTTGATCCCATTCCATGTGAGAGCAGTCAAATTCAGCAGGTTCTGCTGAACCTCCTGTCTAATAGCGCGCAAGCCATTGCCTCGGATCCCAAAGGAACACCCGAACCGCAGATTTTTATCCGATTGAAAGCAGAAAAAAATGTGGCCTTGATTGAGATCGAGGACAATGGCCCCGGTATGGATGCGGAAACCCGCAAACGAGCGTTTGAGCCCTTCTTTACCACAAAGGATGTGGGTCACGGTACGGGCCTGGGCTTATCTGTTTCGTATTTCATTATTACGGAAAATCATGGAGGAAGCATGAACCTGACTTCTGCACCTGGCAAAGGAACCTGTTTCAGTATCCGCATTCCTTTTGAACACAAGATGGCACGCTGGGGATTACGCCTATAATCTGTATGCATTTTTCCTTGGGTTTATCTCTTTTAATACTTAACGCCTCTCATTTATCGGTTAACTGCTTATGAATGACTACTCAAACATACGAGTGCTGGTGGTGGACGATGAATTCGCCATTCGGGACAGGCCTGTCCGCCTTTTGGAGGATTATGGCTTTGCCACTAAAATGTGCGGCAGCACGGAGGAAGCGTGGGATCTGATGGTTGAAAATTCATTTGATGTGTGCGGTGTCGATTTGTGCCTGCCCGGCCTTAGCGGTGAAGATTTGATCATGCTGGCAAACAAGCGATTTCCGGATCAACGCTATAGTATCCACACGGGTTCAATTTCCTATAATCTCTCCAACGAACTCCGGGAAATCGGCATGCGACCGGAACATGTTTTCCATAAACCCGTCCGGGTTTTTACGCTATTGGTCAAATGCATTAAAGAACTTGCAGATAACCCAAATACTCAGCAGGCTGTAGCCTAAATTTTACTCGACTTCATTATTCCTACTCTGGACTGGGCTTACGGAATAGATGGTTATAAGGTTGGGTTTTAAATAAGGATAATTAATGTCTGTATACTCCTCTATTCGCGTTTTAGTTATTGATGATGAACCGGCTATTTGCATGAGCCTATCAGCATTTTTGGAAGATTACGGTTTTTCAGCCTCCACAGCTGAAAGTGCCGAAGAAGCGCTGGAATTGATGAAGAGCAATACATATGACGTTTGCATTGTGGATATGCGTCTGCCCGGCATGAGCGGTGAAGACTTAATTACTGAAGCCCGTTCACGCTATCCGAAACAACGGCATATTATCTACACAGGCTCTATCTCCTACAATTTATCAGAAACACTGAAAGATCTGGGCATGCGCCCAGAGCATGTCTTCCTGAAGCCTGTACGGGTTCTTTCTCTATTGGTTAAGTGCATCAGGCAACTCGCTCCCGACATTGAAAAAAATGAAAACATCTGAGCCAATCAAAGTATTGGTAATCGATGACGAACAACCCGTCCGCGATAGCTTCCGTAACTTTCTTGAAGACCAATCATATACCGTTATTACCGCAACGGGCGGCAGCAAAGGATTAAGTTTGTTCAATGAACACCTTCCGGACGTTGTCATTCTTGACCTTCGTATGCCGGAAGTCAGCGGACATCAGGTACTGAAGATCCTGTCGGAGCAATCTCCCGATACCCCACTGATTGTAGTGTCTGGTACGGGACATATTGGTGATACAGTAGATGCCTTGCACCTTGGGGCATGGGACTACCTTCTTAAACCGGTATCCGATTTAAGTATGCTCGAACATTCTGTTGAACGTGTGCTCGAACGCGCCGCGCTGATACGAGAAAATCGAGGGCATCAACGGAACCTGAAAGCGGAAGTTAATCGGCAAACCAAAAAGCTTACTGAGAAGATTGCTGAAATGAGCCGCTTTAACCGTATGGCTGTCGGAAGAGAGCGCCGTATCATTGAGTTAAAACGCCAAATCAATTTACTACTGGTTGAGCTCGAGCGTAAGCCTCAATACAAATCCCCCGATGTAATTGACGAAGATTCCAGCCTTATTGAATAACATGCCTCCATCCGTAGCCATCATCATGCGCGCTAAAAACGAAATTCCGTATGTGAGCGATGCTATTGAACTGCTTAAACAGCAATCCTGGCCCTCCTTTGATTTATTCGCCATTGATTCCGGATCTACTGATGGAACTCTTAAAGTTTTACAGGATTCCAGCGCAAATCTTGTCCAGATTAAGCCCAGTGATTATGTCCCTGGAAAAGTACTGAACGATGCCATTGCCAGAACATCCCACGACATCGTAGTCCTGCTTAATGCAGATGCCATTCCTCAATCAAATGACTGGCTCAAAGCTCTTATTTCTCCGATCATCGCCAATACGGCTGATGCCACATACAGCAAACAGATTCCTCGCCCGAATGCCCGATTCGTTGTTGCCTATGATTATGAGCGCGCATACGACTCGACCAAGATGGATTCAGGATTCTTCTCCGCGGTAGCGTGTGCCTTCAAACACGACCTTTGGCAAAAAATCCCCTTTCGTGAAAAGGGCTATGCCGAAGACCTTGCATGGGCAATCAGTTGCATTGAAACGGGTGCACGATTTAATTTTCAAAACCAATCCGTGGTAGAGCACTCCCACAACTATACCCTCAAGGAACTTTGGCATAAACGATATCGCCAGGCGGTTACATTCGATGAGCCGTCTAATATAGGGAAACAAGTATATCTATTTTTCAGAGAACTTATCCGGGACCTGCTTCATGCGATTGCCAAATTTAAGCTGCATACCATCCCCTATAACATCAGCTACCGATTCATGATCTATCGTGGACTGTATTGTGGTTTGCGAGATGCCGGTCGCAGGAAAACGCTATGAAATACGAGTGGTATTAAACAGGCGAACATTAATTCTGTAACGGAGCTTAAACAGCGCCCGACCAATGGCTCTGAATCCTTTAAAGCTGCCAACTTGATACATACAGTATTCAGAAAAACTAAAACAATAGTCAGGGTCGTGATAGAGCATATCGATCTCAATACGGTCACCACTAAGTAGCGCATATCGGTTACAGTTTTTCACTTTGTTAGCACGGATATTTGCCATCGGAAGTTGATATTTTTTCCCGATCATCAACCCAAGGTTGGATGCCCCATTCACGAAATGATATTTTCGTTCTGCTGATAGTGAATTTGAGTCGGACTCAGGCAGAATCCGATAGAGGCAGAGCGACTCGGATTGGAAATGAAACGACCCATAATTAAGTAATTCACACCATGTGGTAGTATCACCCATCGGACATTCCAGAAATAGGCCCGGGTTCTTTTCAAAAATATCCAATATCTCTTTCGTTCGAAGCAGTACCGTACTTGCTGCAACTGGATAGGTGCGCTCAAGCACCTCTAAAACAGAGGGCTTCTCAGAAATATCCATCCGCTTTAAATGATACTTTCTCCCTGTATTCTTGATGCGACATCCGGAGATATCATCCAACTTATCGTAGTTGGAGTGAATCAGGGATACGTCCGAATTGGCTTCCATGATATCGACCTGGCGCTGTAGCTTAAGCGGGTTGGTCCAAGCATCATCTCCATCACATAAGGCCATATATTTACCACGGCACTGCTTGGCCGTTTCAATATAATTATAAACCCCTTGCGACATATATGCTTCTCGGCCGGGCTCAGTCTGTGAACGCAAAATTAATACGATTCGATCCGGATATTTTTCAGCATACTCAATGCATATAGCGCGTGTACTGTCTGTGGAATCATCCTCCCCGACAACAACCTCGTATGGGAAATTTGTCTGTTGCGACAATATTCCATCCAAACACTCACGTATGTAACATTCGTGGTTATAGGTGATAAGATTTACGCTTACCACAGGCTCATTCTGTCTAATATCACAATTCATTCAAAGCAATTCCTGCCTACGTAACACACAGGGGTTTCCCTAATTTTCATAAACGGGTTAAAATACAGCCTTTCCGTTGCTGGCAAACGTCTCTGATTCATCACGATAACGACGTGCAACACTACCACTTGCAATAAGGATGCCAATTTCGAAATTATAAGGACTTTAATACTAAGACAGCTGGCTTCCGGGCTTCGATGGGATCCATTGACCAACATTCAATTGATCGTCAACCTCCCATTTTCCTAGCCGTTTTTCTACTGAGATCAGGTCGGGAAGCTGTTTTATATAGGTATTTCGGGGAATTTCTTCATATCCCATTCGATGAAAATGCTCTCCATAGGCCTGTACATCATTGAGCAGATAACCCCAGTGCTGCAGATGACAGTTAAGATATGCGCAGGCAATCTTCATGGTATTATTCTCGGAGGAAAAAGCAGATTCGGAGATAAACAGGCGCCCCATATCCACGCCGAATAGACCGCCAACCAATTCACCCTCTGCATTCCATACCTCAACAGAATGCGCAAGCCCATGTTTATGCATGGAGATTGCAAGATCCACGCGCTCGGGAACAAGCCAGGTCCACTCCCGGTTGCGGCAACCGCTAACCACCTGATCAAATGCAGTATCAAAGGTAACGCGATATCGATTGGATTTAATAAGCGGGCGTAACCCTTTCTTCAGCTTCATCTTTTCAAAAAAAAGTATCATCCGTGGATTGCAGGAAAGCCACTCAATCGGGTGTTTATCGTAGAAAGGATACAGTCCCTGAGCGTACGCAGTCAGAAGCGTCTCTTCTGTCAATTCACCACCCAGCGCAACCAATCCATGCGGCTTAATCGCGGCCGTCCACGCAGGCGGAAACTTACCTTTCGGCGGTAATGGAAACAGCTTACTCTGCACCCAGACACGTCCATAACCCAGCTTGTGAAAAATCCCAAATCGCCGCACGCATTTTATACTGTTCTTTATAAACCCCATTCTGCTCCGTGTATCAGCTAAACTCACCGGCCCGGTACGCAGGGAAATAGTGGGTGTGCTCCTGCCGACGATCCGCCGTCAGCGCCCGATAACGATCTGCATTAGTTATGCGCCCGCAAAAATATACCGGATGGGTTTCCGCGCTCCATCCTTTTTTATAAAGACTCAGACCATCCTCTCCCGAACCGGAAAAACCAATACCCCCGCCCAGATCTAGCCGACTGGCCCGTTCAGAAAAATAGTCGTAAGAAAAGGAGTCCATGGCATAGAAAGCTCCGTGTTTATATCCCTGATCCGTAACCGCTCCGAGATGACAATGCACCACATCATCCTGCACAAAATAGAGCTGGGCTCCTACCAGCTCGTTCTCGTAAAAAGCCTGGTGAACAATCATCTCCGGCATACCCAGTTGTTGCCGAAAAGCCGTTCTGGAAAAGGCACGAATCCCCTGAATGTTATGCCGAATTTGAAGGTTGCCATACAGTTCGCTCCAGAGGTCAACAAACCCTTCAGGATCCTTGCAGACTTCAACGCGAACCTTCTTAAATGATTTTCGGGCTTCTTTACGATGGTGCCGTATTCCGATTTCTTCCATCGGAGTTTTCAGATCAACGATGAAGTGTTCCTTAAATGGATTCACAACATCAAAGCATGCGTTAAGGTCTTCTTCCCAGTATGCCCCGAAAGGATCTCCCACAATAGACACGCTCACAATCTCATCCGGAAGATTGGATAAATCCTCATCCAGGCGCGACCAGTCCTCGCAGAAAAAAAGCGGATAACAACCCATCGCATCAAATTCCTGTGTACCCGGAATCTCACGCTTCAACAGATAGCCATTACTTAGCGGCAAATGGATCAGCTCTCCAAATTCGGAAAGCGATTCCGCATAAGCACGGCTGGCATACCCTTCCCCCTCCGAATCACTGGCGGCCACATTCCTCTTACTTGTTAGATTATTTTTGAACATCTTGTTCACCCTTTTCAGCGGCGTGAGCCTTTGTCGGCTTCCCGGCATAAATTCTTTTCAGTTTTATTTTTGCCGTGGTAGCGAGATGGCGGGCGGCTAAATATCCCGTCTTTAAACTCACACGTCGCACCGTTACACTTACGGTTTTTTCTATTCGGGATGCCCATGGGTTTACATACTTTGCAAAGCCCGCCAGAAAATCCCCTTCAACAAATCCCTTATCATGAAAGTACTCGATGAAGCGTGATGTGCTTACGGTGCCGGGCGATAGTTTGCTATACTCAGGATTATAAGTTCCCAGCGCAAAGTAAACCTGATCCTGGTAGACATATGAAATCTCGGCAGAAATCACGGTGTCGCCATCATACATCATTCCAAACAGCAGCTCACCTCGTTCAGCCAGCCGTGGAAGCAAATCATGGTAGAAAGGAATGCTTTCTTTTCGCGAAACGCCCTGCCCCGCTTTATAGCCCATCTGCTCAATCGCAATGTATTCATTCAGACATTTTTTAACATCAGCAGGATCCCCGGTTACCCGATAACTAAATTGATCACCGATTTTCTTTTCCAGTCGCCGAGATTTTGACCGCATATTTTTATGCTTCGCTTCAAACGCCTTCCAGTCACCATCCAGCCGTACCATAGGTGAATCAGGCCCCGGCCGAAGCTTCGTCCAAAATAAGGGTAGCTTAAATAGCTGGCGTAATCCGTGATTTAAATGCGATCCGAAAAAAAGTTCATCATATAAAATGACATCCCAATTTCGGTATTCCTTGTGAAAATAATTTCGGAAACGTTTCCAACAGATTTTCTCCGAATCTTTATCGATGATCGGATAAGGTTTATCCACGTCGGTAAACGCTGTCGTAATTCCGTGCTCAATGGTTCTAACCGGAACCCGATAAATCATATCGGTCCAAATGCTGATGGGATAAACCGCCAACAGCCTTCCGTCACTCACATTTCTAAAGAACAGAAACGCAACCGTCTCATTAGTTTTAAAATGCTTACAGGAACTATACACATAGTCGAACGACGAATAAATTGTCGGCCGCGAACTACGCTTCAGCAACTCATCCCACTCTTCAGCCAGCTCCAGTAGCCGATCTCCCAAATAGATTTTTTCCACCTGAATATTCAGGTGATGTTGTGCTGTAACCTTTTTTGATTCAAACGGAAGTCCCTGCTTTTCGAAGCTAGAAATTTTAGCGCGATTTCTCCTCCGTCTTCGTGCTATCCCGAATTTCCACACGGCATATTTAAGCGCAACAAATCCGGTCGAAAATCCTATACGATAAATCGTGATATCCTGTGTCTTGCCGACCCGGTCTGCCAAAGGCAAAATATAGTCTGCCCCAGCACTCAAAAAATCAGCCTCAGCCAAACCCTTGCCATGAAAACATTCCACCATGCGCGTCCAGTTTACGCTGCCGGCAGAGAGATGCGCATATTCAGGATTGTACGCACACAGCGCAAAATAAAGCTGCTTACCATATACGAAAGCAATCACCGCTGACATCACGGTATCGCCGTCATACATCGTCCCAAAGTAGACCTGCTGTTTGTCTGCCAGTTTAGGCAAAAGCTTTTGGTAAAATTCTTGATTGGATTCCTGCGTAATTCCCTGCCCGGACTTCCAGCTCAACTTTTCCGTTGCGGCAAATTCTGAAAGGCACCGTTCTACATCTGCGGGCTCATTGGTGACCTCATAACGCAGTTGCTCCCCGATTTCTTTTTCTATTTTTCGTGTCTTGCGTCGGACCGTTCGATGCTCATTCCAAAATGTTTCCCACGCTCCATCCAGCCGGACAATCGGGTATTCCGTACCGGAAACAACCTTGAAAAAAAACTGCGGATGCGGAAACAGTTTATCCAGCGCGCCGCTCAAGTAGGTGTCCGATATCGTTGAGTCAAAATCAATGAGGTCCCACTGCCTAAAATCCTGTTTTACATAATGCGCGAATGCAGTCCAACAGTCCTTTTCATGGTTGCTGTCGATGATCGGGTACGGCTTGTCTACTTCCGTGAACGATGTCGTCAGCGCATGCGTTATAACGCGCAAGTCTATTTTAAAATAATCATGAATCCAAATATTCAGCGGGAAAATTGCGAGCAACTCTCTAGACTCGCCATTCCTCATAATCAGGAAAAATATCGATTCATCCGTCTCGTAGTGACCACATGTGGTATATACATAATCAAACGTGGAATAAATACTGGGCCAGGAACTGCGTTCCAATAGCGCATCCCACTCCGGTTGCAGTTCTGCAATCGTGGGTCCAAATTCCCGTTTTTCGATCTGTATATCCAATGTCACCCGACTACCCGCCCTATGCATCCGTGAACAGTTCTTCAAGATCGATCAGCTGGTCTGCACGCTCCATAACCGAAGGCCGATGGGAAACAAACAGGATGGTCATCGATTCAATGGCTTGAAGCCGCTCCAGAACCAAGCGTTCTGTTTTTATGTCAAAAGCATTCGTACTTTCATCGAGCAATAATAATGAAGGTTCCCGATAGAGTGCCCGCGCAATGCCGACTTTCTGAATCTGCCCACTACTGAAATTAAGCCCGTCATCCCCAAAGACGGAATCATAGCCGTTCTTCAGATTCCCGATATGCTCATCCAGATCCACCATCGCAGAAACCGACTTTACTTTTGCATGATCAATTTCATCCACAGGAATACCCAACGCAATATTTTCATAGAAACTAGCCTGGATAACATTAACCGAAGGCGGCACAAAACCAACGCGCCGCTTCCAGGCACTGCTCGAATAAATATTAACGGGTTTACCATCTGCAAGGATGGTTCCCTTATCCGGTCGATAGAGCCCTGCCACCAAATTTAAAATGGTAGACTTACCGCAACCGGTCCGGCCTTTAATACAACTCATTTTCCCAACAGGAAATTCAAGGGATATCGAATTCAGATGAAATGCACTATCCGACGAATAACGGAAAGATACATTAGAGAGGCCGAAGGAGTTGTTCGCAGTCGGTAGCTCTACCGATTCATCGGACGCTTTCGCTTCAGAAAATAAGGTCACAAAGTTATCCAAAATGGCCGAACCGAACCAAATACTCTCAACGCTGCTGAAGACCCCATCCACGGCCGGCAAAAGGCGATAGGCCGCAAAAGCATACATGCCGACTAGCGTAATCGGTGCCGCGCCGGAATCAGAAAAAATCGCAAAGTAAATGGCAACCGACAGGATGACAATATAGGCCATGGATTCCAGCGCGTATTCCGGCAGCATATCAATCACCGTATGCCGAACACGGTTGCGCACCATCCTCCGAAAGGATCGGGAATAACGCGCAACAAAAAAATCGGAAATGCCATTCAGCTTGATCTCCTTCTGCAGCTTCAATGCATCCAACACATCGCTATAGAGATCCGACTCCAGATCGGAAAACTGTCTGCCTAGATCATCGAGCCGAACCGATGTGAAATTATGGATCAGCAAATGCACCCCGATGAGGGTCCCCGAAACGACCAGCGTTACACTCCAATCAACCCAGAGCAAAAGCCCCATCACACACACCGCCACCAAAATACCCGAAAACAATTCAAACATAGAAAATAGGGTATCGAGAATGACGCGATCAACTTCAGATAGAATCTCTTTGGCCCGTCCCGAACTTTTCTTTTTTTCAAATTCCAGCACATCCGTATTCAGGTAGTTTTTCAGCAATCGTTTGGTCAGCACGTGCTCTTTTTTGAAGCCAAAGATTTCACCATAAAAACGATCAAAGGCGCTGACCAGATTTCCGAACAACACCAATCCCAAGGAACAGGCCCCCAATGCGATGACCACAGCACTATAGGTTTCCAGCCCGGTCAGATCTTTGAAAAGCAAAATGTATTTATTGGTATCCATCAATTCAGGCTGCGAAATCAGCCCGATGAACGGAAGAATTGAGGCGATGCCGACCACGCTCAATAATCCATTGAGCATGGAAACCAAACCGATCAGCACGAGTTGGCGCTTATCGCGTGCGTCCAGCAGTCCCAAAATGAGTGAAAACTTACGTATAAGAAGCATAGAGTACCAGATAACCAATAAAATTCAGATTGACGAAAGGAATACTCCAAATCAAGAAGCAACTCTCTTCGTGACAGTTCATTAATAAAACCTCAAAATGGACTCTATTAAAGCAAGGGTAGTGCCAAATATGGGGAAGTATACACGGTTAGGGTCAGAAACTCTGGACGAGCGCATCGATAATGATCTTGCGAGCATTACGGATCATGCGTCGCCACATTGCCTTGCAGGCATCCTGCTCGGTGGATACGGCCGAGGCGAAGGTACACCTTTCATACAGCCGGACGGATCGCAAACTCCTTTCAACGACTATGATATGATCGTTATCGTTGAAGAATTAAATAAGGAAACTAAGCTCTCCTTTCATTCATTAGAAGTGCAGCTTTCCGATGCGCTTGGGCTACCCGTCGATCTATATCCCTATCGACTTCGCGATCTTCCAAAAGCTGAATTTTCATTGCTGAACTATGAAATGAAATATGGGCACAAAGTCATCTGGGGCAATGACGATATACTGAAAACCATGCCTGCATACCCGCACGATCAAATTCCCCTCTTTGAAGGAAGCCGACTATTGCTTAATCGAGGCAAGCTCCTGCTCGATATCAAACTGCGTCTAATGGACACCAAACCGCTCAGTGATGAAGAACGCATCCGCTATATTAAATTTATCCATAAGGCCCTGCTCGCATTCGGCGACGCTGCTCTTTTCGCAACCGGGCAATACGACATTTCCTACACGGTGAAGAAGGATCGAATCGCCACGATCGGCAACTGTCCTGACCGGGATCTTATTATCGATGGATATTTAAAGGCTGTCGCGCTGAAGGAATGGGGCGATTACGATGCACTCGAAAATTATGAGGTAGAAATCGAATTTAGTCGGATACGCGAAATCTTCCTGAATTTTATGCCTTGGTACCGGGCTCAATATAAAACCAAGGAATGTAAGCTGGCCAAAGCCGTTGCGCTAAACCTCCACTACAACGGTCGTCCACTGCCAAGACACCCGCGACTCTATCTGTATGACGCAATCGTGCTGTTGCTTTCCGAAGAACCCAACATACATCACCTTAAGGAAACACTATTTTGTAACTACCGGTTTGTTGAACGCTTCTATGCGCTGCAACGGAGATTTTCCTGATGAAAAAGAAAAAGATCAGCCTCTTCCTGTTTATCGATGCCTTTGGCTGGGAAGTAAAACAACGGCACCCTGATTTTCTGAACGATCTGATTGAGGACAGCAAACCGCTGGAGACCATTCTCGGCTATTCATCCGCCTGCGATCCATCCATTATTTCCGGACTAACGCCAGCCGAACACAAACTTTGGTCGTCCTACTTTTACGATCCCGAAGGCTCCCCTTTTAAATGGACACGGCCGCTACAGATCCTGCCTGATTTTATTTTTCGGCGCGGTCGGATTCGCCATCATTTAAGTAAGTGGATCAAGAAACGGTGCGGCTTCACCGGCTATTTCCAGCTCTACGCCGTCCCCTTCAAACACCTTCACCTGTTTAACTATGCGGAACAGAAACGGATTTGGAACCCCGGCGGACTGCCGCAGGGGGAAACCATCTTTGATCTCATGTCTGAAAAAGACATTCCGTACTATGCGCACGACAGCGCTTATCCCGATGACGTCCGAATTGATAACCTAAAAAAGCATCTCGAACAGCAAACCATCGATTTTGCCTATTGCTCGCTCGGCAAACTGGATGGGCTCATGCATGCCGTCGGAAATGATCACCCGGATATCGACGAACTGATGAAGTGGTATGATGAAAAATTGCGCGTACTGATCACCACCGCAGAAGAAAACTATGAAGAAGTAAACTGGTATCTTTTCACTGACCACGGAATGCATAACATTACACAGGCATACGATCTCATCCCCGATATCGAAGCACTGGGCCTCGAGTGGGATGAGGATTACATTGCCTTCTATGATTCCACCATGGCCCGCTTTTGGTTCAAAAATGACAACGCCCGCGACTCGATCTCAAAGCTTTTGGAAAAGCACGCAAAGGGCCGCATTCTCTCAGACGATGAATTAAAGAAATACGGAGTATTTTTTGAAGATGGCCAATATGGCGAGCTTATCTTTCTGATGCAATCCGGCATGCAGATCGCCCCCAGTTTTATGGGAGTAAATCCCTGCAAAGGTATGCATGGATTCGATCCGACCGATCCTGACTCGCTGGCCTCACTAAGCTCCAACCGCCCCATTCCCGAGTCCATCACCAAAATACAGAACATCCATCAACTCATGCTCAACGAGCTTCATCTCAACTAATCACGACTCACGTTTCACTCGTCAATACCATGGAAGAACTTAGCCCCGACCCCAAAGCACTACTCGAACTTGCCGAAGCCCGCATGCCGTTTGGAAAGCACAAAGGCTGGTTGCTCATTGATCTGCCCGAACCCTATGTCGTTTGGTTCAGTCAAAAAGGTTTTCCCAATGGAAAACTTGGAAAGCAACTAGAGACCATCTACGTCATAAAAGCCAACGGCCTCGAACACCTGTTCGACCCCCTGCGTTAAACTGCTGAAAACCATTTCCTATAGGACTGTTTTAATCCTACACTCATGCTCTATTTAAAATTCAAAGGAGCAGTCATGGATTCACTCGAAGGGAAAAAAGCGCCGGCATTCACACTGGAAGGCAGCGACGGCAAGAAACATTCGATTAAGGATTATCTCGGGAAGAAGGTCGTGATTTATTTTTACCCGCGCGATAACACCCCGGGCTGCACCAAAGAATCATGCGGATTCCGCGATTTGAATGAGCAGATTAACGATCTGAATACCGTTGTCCTCGGCGTCAGCAAAGACAGCCTGGCTTCCCACGACAAATTTATCGGTCTCTTTAATCTGCCCTTCACCCTGCTCTCCGACCCCGAAACCAAGATGATGGCGAAATACCATGCCTGGGGCGAAAAAATACTCTATGGAAAAACATCCATCGGCTGCATCCGCTCCACCGTGATCATCGATGAAAAAGGGAAGATCATAAAACACTGGCGCAAAGTCCCCAAAGCCGAAGCCCACCCCGCCAAAGTACTCGAGATTCTTCAGAGCCTGTAACAGGAGGGTCATTGTCCCCAATGACCGCGGACGTCGAGGAGGTTACGACGAATTAAAGCAAACCTCATCCCTCCAGAATAAAACCGCCCCTCCGCTAACACGGTGAGGCGTTTTGCATTTCCGCCCAAAGGGAAATTTATGATCGTGGCTGAATACTATTTCAGAAGTGCTTCCCAGATGTCTTCTTTAAAGCCCGTGGTTCCTTTGTCTTCATCAATCAGGAAAGGCCGTTTGATCAGGTTCCCGCTGGAGGCCAACAATTCGAAAGCTTCATCTGCACTCATCGAAAGCAGTTTATCTTTCATGCCCAGAGCGCGGTAATCCATTCCGGATGTGTTGAATAACTTCTTCAGATCGCCAACGTGCTCCAGCATCTGCCGGAGTTCATCCACATTGGGCGGCGTTTCGCGAATCGCGAGTTCTTCAAAAGCAATGCCTTGCTCTTCGAGCCATTTGATTGCTTTCCGACAGGCACCGCATTTCTTGTAGGTATAAATTTTCATACGCAATATGGGGCGGAATTGTACGATTGAAGTCAATGGCATTCATCAAAAATGCCCCTCTGTAATCAGAGAAGTGTTTTTTGACGAAGGGGTCAGCCGATGAATTTTAGAATACATTCTTTTTCCCTCGCCCAATCATCCCCCGGATCATCATAAAATTTCATGGCCAATCTCTATGCCGACCGCACCAGTTGTCATAACTGGTGGCTCAACCAACTACGCCTCATGCTCAGCTCGCTGTCGTACGTGCTCTTCGACCACATCCGACGCACCGCCCTGAAAAACACCCGGTTGGAGAAGGCGACAAGCGCCACGATTCGCAACAAACTCATCCGCATTGGGGCCGTCATCGTACGCAACACTCGGAGGATCCGCTTTCACCTAAGCACATCCTACTCTCGGAAAGAGCTCGTCACTCTCGTCGCCGCGCGCGCGCAAGTGTGCTGTCCCCGGCACCGGAAAAATAACGGAGGGCGATGGGCGAAGCCTGCCCAAATCCAGTGAATCCTGCTCATCCCATCTGAAAATGACTCATTACAAAGGAACTCTTTGCGTCCTTCGTGCCTTCGGGGTCAAAAAATACTGCTCGTGAAATATCCGCCTTTAGGCGGTTCTCCCGCAAAAGAAAAAAAACGCCTCTCCACTTTCGTGGAGAGACGTTTTGCAAGTCAGGCTGGACGCGAGGCGAGTCTGAGCCACGCGCAGGACAACCCTGCGGCACACGCCGGTTAGAGCGACTTCATGTTGCCCATGGCTGCACGGAGCTCTTCGCCGATCACTTCCACATCGTGGTAGCGAATCTCGGCGTTGACAGCAACGAGGGCTTTGTTGTCGACGGTGTTATCGGTCAGCTCAAGTCCTTTACCGATTACGTCAGTTTCGATGTCGGCCATAAAGTCCTTCAGCAGCGGTACAGCGGCGTGAGAGAACAGGTAGCAACCGTATTCAGCGGTGTCGGAAATCACCCGATTCATTTCGAACAGCTTCTTCCGGGCGATCGTGTTGGCAATGAGCGGCGTTTCGTGCAGCGACTCGTAGTAGGCCGATTCCGGCTTAATACCGACTTCAACCATTGCTTCGTAGGCCAGTTCAACACCGGCTTTAACCATGGCAACCATCAAGATGGCATTGTCGTAGTATTCCTGGTCGGAAATTTCTACGTCGCCAGCCGGCGTCTTTTCGAAGGAAGATTCGGCTGTTGCTGCACGCCAGGTCAGCAGGTTGATGTCGTCGTTGGCCCAGTCTTCCATCATGGTGCGGGAGAATTCGCCGGTGATGATATCATCCATGTGCTTTTCGAAGAGCGGACGCATAATCAGTTTCAGATCGTCGGCCAGGTCGAAGGCTTTCAATTTCGCCGGGTTGGAGAGACGATCCATCATGTTGGTGATACCGCCCTGCTTCAGGCCTTCGGTGATGGTTTCCCAACCGTACTGAATCAGCTTGGAAGCATAACCTGCGTCGATGCCCTTTTCAACCATCTTGTCGAAGCAGAGGATTGCGCCCGCCTGAAGGAGTCCGCAAAGAATGGTCTGCTCGCCCATGAGGTCGGATTTCACTTCGGCAACGAAGTTGGATTCGAGCACACCGGCGTGGTGTCCGCCCTGTGCAACGGCCAGCGCTTTTGCCAGCTCCATGCCGTTGCCGTTCGGATCGTTGGCCACGTGGCAGGCGATGAGGGTCGGAACGCCGAAGCCGCGCTTGTATTCTTCGCGCACTTCAGAACCCGGTGATTTCGGAGCCACCATGATGACCGTCAGGTCTTTGCGGATCTGCATGCCTTCTTCAACAATGTTGAATCCGTGCGCGTAGGAGAACACCGCGCCGTTTTTCATCAGCGGGATCACCGTTTCGCACACGTTGGTGTGCTGCTTATCGGGCGCAAGGTTCATGACAATGTCGGCGGTCGGAAGCATTTCTTCGTAGGTTCCGACGCTGAAGCCGTTTTCGGAGGCGTTGAGGAACGACTGACGCTTTTCAGTGATTGCCGCACCACGCAGGGTGTAAGAAACGTCGAGTCCGCTGTCGCGCATGTTTAGCCCCTGATTGAGGCCTTGTGCTCCACAACCGACGATGACGATTTTCTTGCCTTTAGCGGCATCCGTTCCGTTGGCGAATTCGGAAGCATCCATGAAACGGCAGGTACCGATTTCTTCGAGCTTTTGCTTCATGCTGATTGAGTTGAAATAATTTTGACCCATTTGGTGATCTCCTTAGTTGATTGAAAACCTGCGAAACCTACTGGAATTTCAATATTGCGTAAATTGATTTATTGTGAATACTATATTGCGATATTTGAAACGGAGAGCGTGAGCCGTAATGATTGAGCCGTGATTCTCCCTTTGGAAATCACGGTTCACGGCTCACTCGTCACAATGCATGGAAATCCAAGCACTGGAAACCTATATTAAAACAGCGGAATTGCTGCATTTCGGGCGGGCCAGCCGGGCATGCAACCTCAGCCCTTCTGCATTGACGCGCACCATTCAGCGGTTGGAAGAAGAAGTTGGACAGCCCCTTTTTCTGCGGGATAATCGCAGTGTTGCGCTGACTGAAGCCGGCATTCAACTGCTTGCCTATGCCCGAACCACGGTTCATGACTGGCAGCATTTTCGTGCCGGCCTGTCATCCGAGGAATCCGTTTCCGGGACCCTTTCGCTCTATGCCTCCATTACTGCTGTATACAGCTTGCTGCCCGATTTGCTGGAGTCTTATCGATCGACGTTTCCCGAAGTACATTTGGAACTGCGCACCGGTGCTGCAGAACGCGCAGTTGAACAGGTGTTGAGTGGCGAGATTGATTTGGCGGTAGCCGCCCTCCCCGATCAAAAACAGGCTCGGTTGGAATTTATGCCATTGGCCGAAACGCCGCTGGTCTTTATTGCTCCGCAAACACCGGGATTTAAACGAACTGGAAAATTCACGGGACAGGATCCTTTAGTGGTTCCAAAATCGGGAACAGCACGACACCGACTGGATAGCTGGTACCGAAAGAATAATATTCATCAGAACATTGCTCTCGAGATTTCAGGAAATGAAGCGCTTATCGCCATGGTGCGCCTGGGCAGTGGAATTGGAATTGTACCCCAGCTGGCTCTGGAGCGCAGCCCGTTCCGTGACGATGTTGAGGTGATACAAACCGCCCCAAAACTTGAACCGTATGTGGTTGGACTGTGCTCCAGCAAACGCAACCTGAAACGGCCTGCGGTGAAAGCCATGTGGGATTTGGCCAATGCGCTATAGAAGTGTCGTTTGACAAGGCATACCGACTTAATAGCTTTGACTTGCTCACTTCGGCTTTCTAGTGTTTCCACATCATGGAATCTAAAGACTCAGGAATAAATTGGATGGCTCCCATCAGGTGGATTTTAAATGGGCGCTTCAGCGTTATGCTGATTATGTTTGCAACACTATTTCTGATCGTTCCGCTTGGGCCGAGGGAAGTCAACAATCGCATTTCATTTTTCGACATCGTTATCATGCTCGTGTTTATTTCCTGCTTACGCGCCGTTGTGGTCTCTAAACGATATCTTTGTTTCCTGATCGCGCTCACCGTCATCAATATTGGCATTGGTAGTACAGCTATTCTTAGTAGTAACAGTCCCATTGGTTTTATTGCGATCGTCCAGCTTTTTAAGATCGTATACACATTCCTTATTTTCTACAGCATTATGCGCTATATCCTGCATAGCTCACCGGTTACATCCGATAAAATCTATGGCGCGATTTGCGCGTATTTTCTGATGGGGTTCATGTGGGCGGATGGATTTATGCTTTTGCATCAAATCGATCCGGTCAGCTTTAAAGTGCCCATGGAAATGTTGAGCGATAAACAGTGGCCCATCTACTTTAGCTTTACCACCTTGACCACGCTGGGCTATGGGGATATTTCACCACAAACTACAGCAGCCCGTGCATATGCCGTGCTGGAGGCCGCCGCCGGACAAATCTTTCTTGCGGTGATTATTGCCCGACTGGTGGCGTTACAGATTATACACGGCAACGGCCGCATTGAGGAAACAGATCAATCCTAGGCGGGCTAGCCGATCAGTTCAGCGCGTCCACAATATCCTTTTCACAGTCTGCCAAAATATTCGACAGCGCCCGATTATAGCCCCGAATGAGTTCTCCACTGGAAATTTCCCCAACCGATTCCTCTTCCTGATATTCCTTGCTGAAAAGCAACCTTCAGCCCTTTGGTCTGCTCGTCAAGCAGCATCACCTTCACGGTCAGAATTACTTTCCTTATTGAGGCCGTAGAACCGAGTAACTGTAATGACCAATCGATGGCTCATACCCTTTCGATCGACAATTGATACCTCCTGAAAGATGCCACTGTCTGCAAACCAGATATAAAAATTATTTCGGAAGTTTTCAGACGACGAAAGCACCAGTTCGTTGTAGTAGCTCTCCTCAAATTCAACATCGCTCCGCCATCGCAGTACGTAAGATTTTTCGCATCAACCTGTATCGAGTTTGGTGAAGCCGAATGGAGCGCCTGTTTAATTTTTTCCCAGACTCCCGATGCGGACGTAAGATCCAAACGACCGGAAAGGGCAACGCAAAAACCACCTCCCGACCGGGAGATAACGACATGACCCTTATGCTGCAATTGCCCATCCTTCATGAGAAAACAGTCTATGGTTCCGGAAGGGCCTTACAAGAGAGAACTCTTGTGTCGGGAGCAAATACAGGAAAAAGACAGAAAATGATTTCCCGCAAAATGAAACCACCCCGACATGCAAGCATGCCGAGGCGCTCCTTTCGGAGAGAGAATCTTTATTAACCTACTGCGTCGGCACCTTTCTCACC
>JADGFE010000215.1 GCA_016744085.1 Kiritimatiellales bacterium
TTTATAAGGAATCCATCATGAATGAAATTATCAGCTACGGGCGGTTCCAATGCTCAGAACTTGCTCCCCATAAAAATCAGGGGATGGAAATAACCTATATAGAAAAGGGTATGATGGAGTGGATGGCTGAGGGCGTACCCGAAAAAATTGAGTCAGGCTCCATCTATTTCACCCTCCCGTGGCAGGTACACGGAAGCGTTAACCCAAAGGAACCGGACAATACGATCTGGCACGTCCTTTTCCATTTGGAAAAAGACTACCCTGCTCCCCACTCCAACTTTGCTTTTCCCAAGACCTTTGGATTCAACAAGGGGGAGATGAAGATCTTAAGCAGTGCCTTTGCAAACACCGACCGTCATTGCTTTCCTGCAACGCCGTCTATTCGCAGTCTGATGCCAACCCTCATCAGTGAACTGCAAAGTACCCATGAAATGCGCGACGCGCATTCCCGCACCTTACTGCGGGCAGTTCTTGTGGAGCTAAAACGCATTGTTGCCGGCGAGGTGGTCGCCGCCGGTGCTCATACCTATTCCGAACAGCGGGTGCAGGCATTGATCGCGAGTCTATCCGCGAGTTGTGATCATCAATGGACGCTGGCAGAAATGGCCGACCATTGCGGCATCCAGCGCACCCAGCTCGGAAAGGTGTTTCAGAAACTGACCGGCAGCACGCCGATGGAATATCTATTCCGTATTCGCATGGAGCATGCAAAAACTCTGCTGCGCGAAACCGACATCAAGATTATTGATATTGCCTTCGAGTGTGGTTACAGCTCCAGCCAGTATTTCGCCAATACCTTTAAGCAAGCCACCGGCGCTACCCCATCTGAATACCGAAAACATATCAGCGGTCTCTCCGCCGCTGAATCCCGAAACTGGAAAAAGATTCAGTTCCGCACCGAGGAAGAAGAACGACAACGCGTTCAGGCATTCAGTTCGTTGAACAAGCAGAAAGACTAAAGCCCGATTTCACAATTGCGTGCCAGGACATAACGAACACTTCGCTAAAGAAACCACCGAGGTAAGGTTTAAAACCTAATCAACAGGCATGGATATCAGAAGGATAGTTAAGCATAGGTTTGATGTAATCGTGTATTGACCCAATTTCGCAGGAATAAGTACGGACTCACCCTTTTCAACGCGGTAGGATGATTCAGCAAAAGAAATATCGAATCCGTCCTCCGCACAGAACAGCACCTGAAAACTACGACCATCCGCCTCTAGGAACATCGAATCACTCACTGTTAGCTCATCGAGAACGAAAAAGTCGGATGTGCAGATATTACGAACTCCAGCCTGCTTTTTGACCGGCACACAGACCGGATCGGCGGCATCTTCAAAATCAATCACCTGAAGCGCTTTCTCCACATGCATCGCGCGCGGTTTTCCATCGTTGCCAACACGTCCCCAATCGTATATTCGATAGGTTGTATTGGAACTCTGCTGGATCTCCAGAATCAGGCAACCCGCATCGATGGAGTGCACACGTCCGCCCGGCACAAAAGCCGCTCCGCCTTTCTCAGCGGGTACTATTCGCAGCACGGCCTCGAAGGTTTCATTCTTCATCGCAGTTAGAAAATCATCTCGTGTAGTGCCCGGCGTGAAACCACAATAAACCTGAGAAGGTTCATCATTCAGGAAATACCACATTTCTGTCTTTGGTTCACCCTGCACGGACTCCGCATTTCCATTATTAGGATGGACCTGCACACTGAGAGGGCTAGCGGCATCGATCAGCTTAATCAACAAAGGAAATTCAATGCCCTCAACAGACGTACCGAGGATATCGGGACCAACGGCGGCCAATACGTCAGACAGCGTTTGTCCGGCATAGCTTCCATTCGCCACAACGCTTTCCCCATCCGGGTGCGTTGAAACCTCCCACGATTCTGCATAGATACCTTTCGGTGTTTCCCGACCAAACATACTGGGTAAACGGCTGTTTCCCCATGAATAGTCCTTATAAACCGGTTTAAATTTTAGTGGGTATAATTTCTCAACAGTCATCATTTATTTCCTTATTCAACAATCGATAGATAGAAAATTAAGCTAAGTAAATAGCCTGTTAGCCCAATTAAAAGCAACAGCGTTGCTATGCGGTAAAATCGGGTTTTAGAATCGCGACGCCGGAGATTTTCCAGCAGGGTTTCATCCAGACTTTCCGCACGCCAAGCGGTGAGCCAGCGCAAACGCAACGGACTAACGACAATTGCAATGACCGATGCGAGTACAAAGGAAAGTCCGAAAGCGATGAAAAAGCGGCTGTACGCATTGGACTGCGCCATGCGCGGCCCCGAAAAACCCGTAATCGTCAGACAGATTGTGGCGAGACCCAGCAACATTTGCGCACGCGTCTGTACCAATGTGAAGGAATCCTTTACGACAGCAAACAGTTTGCCGTAATCGTCGGCACCGTGAATTTCCTTCATGAATTCCAACTCTTCTTCAGGCACAGTTTTTTCATAATAAACCTCACTATAGGCGATTCATGGTCAGACCGCCATCCACATAAATCGCCTGACCGGGGGTATAAGGCATATCGCCGCGCGCCATGGCGGCCGAGCGCTTGCCGATATCTTCCGGGAGACCCCAGCGCTTTTCAACCAGCAACTCGGTATTATCAATCAAGTTATCATATTTACTGGTCACGCCGGCGGTCATATCGGTTTTAATGATGCCCGAACTGATTTCATATACCGGAACGGAAAACTCGCCGAGCCGGGCGGCAAAAAGCAAACTCATCATGCCGAGTCCGGCTTTGGAGATACAATAGTCCCCGCGATTCGGAAAAACGATCGTTGCAGAAATGGATCCGACATTGATGATGCAGCCGCCGAAGGAATCATCAGATTTCTTTTGCTCAACCATCCAGTTGACGCATGCCTGCGCCGTGCGAGACTCCACCAGCACGAGCATTTCAGAAGCCGTCAGCCCGAATGCTCGTTCCAGACGAAACAGCGTTTTGAGTTCAACCGTGGTCTGGTTGCGTTCCAGTTTGGAAATAACAGCCGGCGATATGCCGGCACGTTCCGAAAGATCAACAATCGTCATTCCTGCACGCTTACACAAATCACGCATGACCGAAAAATTGTACCTATCCATGCCGCTATCGCCGTTCTTAGCCATTTTTTATTCCAGTAGATATATTGCAATATAGTTTCTGACTATTTTCTCATGCAATATGATTTGTACACCTTACTACTGACGGAAAATTTAATCCCAACCGACTGACAAGCAACGTAACGATCACAATAAGTGTCCGGTTCTGAAATAGGTTATCACTTTCTTTGTCAAAGGTGCCCGGTCTCCTTTATTGCCGCTTGCTGTCCCATGAAGCGGGGCCTATTTCGGTTCAAAACCGAGGAAGTAGGCTTGTCAAAGAAGCGCAACCATGCGTGGAAGACCGCCTGCTATTCCACGGAATTACAGCAGTTCTTTCAGATCAAACCGCTCTCAGGCGTAAGAGCGTAGCAAGACCATCAGGCGGCTAAAACGGTGCGCCCAGCCGGATGCGAATGCGGCGTAGCGGAAGAGCTTCAGCGTTTGTTTGAGCTGTTTAAAAAAACTTCGATTCCCCAGCGCGATTGGTAGAGACCGGCAACGGAGAGTGCGGCGCATTGAACGCAATGTAGTGAAAGAATGGTTTCCCGCCTTCCAACGCTTCGCCAATGAAGGTCTTGGCCCAATCTGCGTTTGCATCGGTGGTGAAGAACTCTTCATCAAACCCATTCCATACTTCGCCGTATTGTAGAACTGCGCAAACCGCAGCCCCCTTCTGCCAGCTTATCACCAGCAAAAGCAACAGCAGCACAAGCAACTACGAAAAGAAAAAATGGGTCTTCCGCCAAATCAGTGGGTGCACGTGAGGTTTTCGCTTTGCCTGAAAGTTTGAAATGGCCTGAAATCAGGATGGCATACAAGTAAT
>JADGFE010000024.1 GCA_016744085.1 Kiritimatiellales bacterium
GCCCGACCCTGCGTATTATTTTCATTCGTATCCATGCCCCGAACGTTATCAGGCTTCAGCGCGTCTGCCTACGGGGTCGAGGAAGAGACGCATACGTTAAAAATAGACAGAACTATTTTCGGACAGAATAATTGTCATGTGAACCGGATTCAGGAAGCACTAAACCCTCGCTTTTTCCTGCTGAGAATCAATTAAATCGAAGAGGGTATTCCCCCGCCCCAGTTCATTTGTACAGGCCTCGGAGCAGAGATTGCAGTTGGTGCAATCGGTTCCTTTGCTTTCAAATCGAGCTCGAAGATTAAAGGGGCATACATCGTCGCAACCGCGGCAGTTGGTGCAGGTCTTTTCGGGGTTGGCGAATTCCATGTAGCGCGTGTTATCGGATTGCAGTAGCATCTGGATCAGCGCATAGGGGCAGCCCTTCTTACAGAAGTGTTCCTGATAGAATATAAACAAGCCCATAAATCCAAGGAAGAGAGCTGATCCAATCCCAATAATCGGAAGATTTCCTGATGCCATGAGGCTAATCTGATTCCTCAGCGGTTGGAAAAAAGAAAGAATGACTTCGGTCAGAAATAGGGACATCACAACGGCCCATAGCCATACTTGGGCAGTTCGCGAATCAGCATGCTTAGTTTTAGGCGCATTGACGACTTCTAAAAACATATGCATCGGGCACAGGTGTGAGCAGAATATCCGCCCTTTCTTCATCGACATCACAACGACGTACAGGAGTAATCCAACGATAGCAAAGAGCGGGTAGAACATTGTGGAAAGGCCGCACTCTAAGCCAAATACCCGCATGCATTCATTTTCCAGATCGAAACAAAAAAAACGCAGAGGAATACTCAGTAGAACCGCGAAGCTCAAACCCTGAATGGTTCGTCTGCGTTTACTGTACTTTGCTTTAACCATTTTGGATGAGCACGGGCTCTCTTCCATCCTGCCCCGTTAGGGCGACACGGAGGTCGCCCCTCCAACTAGGCATGAAAGTTAAGAATCAGGTAAACAACACATACGATGGTCAGTATGATCTCAATTGCAATATTGAACTTACCAATTCCAGCATGTCCTTGCTTGATCTCGGTGGTGGTCTCGAGCATATCGTCTTTATTTTCTTCAGCCATTAGAAACCTCCCGGTCTATTTTTCGTAATCGTTAAGTGGTTTTCCATTCTTATCGACGCGCCAGTTTTTATTGCGGCCGAGCGTTTGGATATAGGCAGTCAGATCATGAATCTCTTCATCAGTCAGATAAGCGAAGGAAGGCATGATGGAAACCTTTTCATAGATCCCCTTCCGGTTCGGGAATTTTTCACCCATGTTGCGCGGATCCTTAAAGTGGGCCCAGTGCCATTCGGAAGAATATTTTCCACCCACACGCGCCAGGTCGGGCCCGGTGCGTTTGGTACCGAGGAAATTGTTTCTATCGTTCACATATTCCCACGACTCGGATTCAGGAGCTTCAACCAGGCGCCAACCGTAACGGCGGCGGTCGGAATCAAGCTTACGGACTTGCTGAGTGTGACAGTAGACGCACCCTTCGCTTCTATAAATATCGATACCCCGCAACTCCTGCTCGGTGTATTCGTGAACCGGGTGGTCGGAATGCCACATCTGCGGACTGACCATTGGAGGAACAATTGTCGTAAGCGCTGCCCCAACAGCAAAGAACAGGAAGGCACCAACGGCCGTTAAAATCAAACTGCGTTCAACATCTAGTTTTTTCATTTAAATCCCCTATTCAGCCACTTCGGTTTCGGCAGCCACTTCCTCGCCATACTTGCCGAAGAACGTTTGCATAATGTTATAAAAGAAGAGGAAGTAGGATCCGAAAATTACAGCCCCACTCGCTAAGCGCATCCAATGGGCATGCTTCAAAGCCTCTAACGTTTCCACAAAAGTGTTTGCAGGGTTCAACCAGGCAAATCCCTGAATAACTCCACCAATCCAGAGAACCGCAAAGAATGGAATACTTGCCAGCGTCATCATCCAAAAATGAAGATCGCCCAGCTTATCCGAAAAGAGCTTACGGCCTGCCAGCTTAGGAGCCACATAATAAACACCAGCCATCGCATAGTACGAAAATGCACCGAACAACGCCATATGCGCGTGTCCCACAACCCAGTCAGTCTTGGAAGTGATTTCATTCACCGAACGGATGGCCTGGAAGGGTCCCTGCAGGCAGGTAAAGATATAATACACCGTTCCCATCATCAGTAGCTTCGGAATGGGTCCGTTCATTCGCGTGCCGCGCGGTGCGGTTGCAAAGGTTCCGAAGAAGTTGGTGATTACCGCCATAACCGGAATGATTAGGCTGAATGAGAAAATAATAGATACCGTTTGCAACCAGTGAGGTTGCGGACCGTGGATCATGTGATGCGCACCAGTCCAAACATAAACAAAAGAGATCACCCAGAATCCAATCATACTCAGTTTATGCGAATAGATCGGAGTATTGAGCTGTTTCGGAATCAGGTAGTAGGCAATCGCCACACCCAGCGGGGTGAAAATGAGACCCACGGCATTGTGCACATAGAACCAGATCAGGTTGGCCTGATTGACACCCGAGACCATTTGACTGAGCATATTACCGGTAATGTAAACAAACGTTGTCCAAATGACTGCACCCAGCGTGTACCAAACCGAAACGTACAGATACTTAACCTTTCGAATCGCAACTGTACCAAACACGTTGACAGCAAACATGACCCAACACACCGCAACCAGATAATCGAGCGGAGCCGGAATTTCGCCGTATTCAACATTCTTAACCTTACCCATCAAAATGCAGACGGCTGCAGCAACCAAAATCACATTATAGAGTGTTGCCATGACGACCCCGAGCTTTTCGGAGAAGAGCTTGGTATGCAGGATTCTCGGAAGTATCCAGAAGAGCAGTCCCATGTTAGCCTGCAATAGCCAGCCAAACAGATTGACGTTTGTGTGCAGCATACGCAGGCGCGGCATGGATAGATATTCTATATCCCCTACCGTTGGCACCACAAATTTAAGCGCTGTCAGGATTCCCATCGTCAATGCAACTCCGAAGAATATGCACGATGAAATGATCATCATTTTTGCAGCAGTATCTTGTTTCATTATTTCGCTTCCTCAGTGGTGTTCGCCCGGATAAACGCAATGATATCCAGGATGGTCTGGTCGCTCAGGTGGTCATGCGCCGGCATTGGAGTGCCAGCCACGCCCAACAGGATGGACTCGTATAAACGCGCATCGCTAACCGAAGCCTGATTCATGAACTCTTTATTAATCAGGTTACGTGGCAATGGATGTTCGAGATCGTATGCATTCGGGCCTTTACCGTTCGCGAGCTTACCGTGGCAGGAAGTACAGAAGCGCTGGAAGGCTTCGTACCCATCTTCCGGATTACCCGTTTCAACGACCAATCCCTTTCCTCGGTAATCCATACGCTCGGCATCACCGAGTTTCGGAAGAGTAACTTGCATACGAGTAAACTCATCGTGACCGGTCAGACTCTTTTCTTTAATAAATTCAACCAGTGTTTCAATCTGCTTATCCGACATAATGTCTTTCCATGCAGGCATTGCTGTGCCCTTCACTCCATGGCGTATAGATTCCTTGAAGCGATCATCGTAGGATGCAACAAACTGATATTTACTAAAGTCGCGCGGCAGCGGATCAAGCATGGAGGCAATTTTTCCGTCACCCTTGAGGTCTTCACCATGGCAGGACAGACAGTACGTATCGTATAGTTTCTGTCCTTCATTCGATCCCAGTTTATAATCGAGCGTGGACAGATAGGAAACGAGGCTCTCGAGCTCTGCATCGTTGTAGTCCTTAAACGTCGGCATAATGGAGTCGGCAACATGCGAACGCGAATTGGTGATATGCTCTTTCACATACTCACGACCACGGGAACGAATTGACCAGGTTAGCTCAGGACCGATAACTCCGCCGGCAAGATCGCCATCGTTGTTACGAATGCCATGGCAGTTGACACAACCACCTTTCGCGACCGATTCTTCAAACGGAGCGCCGGCAAACAAACTGCGACCTGCTGCAACGCTTGGCTCAGTTATACGCGCAACCGTAGACTTCGGTTTGATATAGCCGATCGGAGCACTGCTTTCTGAACGCAGACGATCCTTCTGCTGTCCCTTGAGATAGGTCGCCAATGCGGCAACGGTTTCTTCGTCGTGCACCCAGTCAAACTGAGGCATTTTTGAATTTTCGTCGTTCGCTTTCGGCACAACGATCGATTCAACCAAATAGCCGTAGCTGAATTTTCCACCGGCATTGCTGAGTTCAGGCGCCTGTGAGGACGATGAAATACCCGCAATGGTGTGACATCCCCAGCATGCCTTTTCGAGGAAGAGTTCCTGACCCTTGGCATAAAGTTCAGCTCCAGCCAATGCTTCCCCTTCCATCGCATGACAGCGGGAACAGTTCGCTTGAGCAAGTGACCCAACCAACATCGGCTTGATCCAGCCATGAAACTCACCGTGCGCATCATGCTTTTCGAGAGCGCGGCCATTACCATCGTGACAAACCGAGCACCCAATCTTGTTAAAGTCGTGCGGGTCCTTTTCCATACCCGGTACAATTGAAGGGTGAGCCGTCAACGGCTGCTCGAATCCGGCAGCATCGGGATTGGATGCCCCAACATGGCAGGACTGGCAACGGTCAATCATATCAACACTTGGTGTTTGAACGTTCACCTGTTTAATTTCCGCACCCGTGTATTCTTCTTCCAAAAGTTCGTAATACGCTTTTTGATGCCCTACGTACTCTTGCTGAAAAGCTTTCATCATCGACATGACGAGAATAACAAAACCCGCCACCGCCAAAATAAATAGTATTCTATAATCCTTAATCATTTTAGTGGCCTCCCCCTGAGATAGTTTGCACCCACGGATATTCAATCGCCCAGTTTGCGCCGCGGAAGTAAACCCCGATAATGATCAATGCCGCCATAACGAGATACAGACTGATAAACAGTGAGTTTTCCAGAATGCGCTCACGAGCGAACCATACGCCCGGTATATTTTTGCGGAAGGTCTTATTGAACGATTCCAAAAAGATCTCGATGTACGGCAAGAACATGACACCGCCAGCCATGAGGCCGGGAAGAACAATTCCACCAATAAATCCGTCATAACTGGTTAATTCCTGAAGCCCCAGGAAGTACCAAGGCGCTTTGGCCGGGTTCGTCGGATGATTTGGATCTGCCGGGCCTTCAAGCGGTGCATCGAAGAGCACCGAGATTAAACTCATGAAAAACATCACAGCAGCCAGTACAATAATTTCGCGAATGATCAGTTTCGGCCAGGCAAACATCATCTGGTCGGTTTCTTCATTCACCTTTGGTTCATTACCCTTAACAATTTCTACCAGTTTGTAGCTACGGGCAGTTTTGAATACGGAATTATTTTTCACCTCACCGAACTCTTCATCCGGAATTTGTTTTTCATTGGACGTGTCAGCAGGACGGGCAAGGCCGCCGTCTTTCCGGATACGGAAAAAGTGGACCGCAATCAGGAAACCCATTACTGCCGGCAAAACGGCAACGTGAAGAACATAGAAACGAATTAACGCTTCGGAACCTACGTCGGTATCACCCAGCAGAACACCACGGATCAGTGCGCCGCCCGGAGCAAGTTTGGCAATTTCTGTACCTACCTTAACGCCCCAGAATGCGAGCTGATCCCATGGAAGCAGGTAACCGGTATAGGAAAGAAAAACGGTAAGCAGGCCGAGGATACAACCGACTACCCAGTTAAATTCACGCCCGCCGCGGTGAGCACCCGCGAGATAGACGCGCAACATGTGCAACGCAACAAAAGCCACCATGCCGTGTGCGGCCCAACGATGCATATTACGAAGGAAACCACCCCAAAACACATTACTGCGCAAGTTGAGCATGCGGCTGTAGGCATCCGGCAGTCCATCCGGACCAATGGCGGTCGACGGCACATAATGGAACATTAGAATTACGCCGGTCACGCAAAGGATCAGGAAGAGGTAAAAGGTAATTAACCCTAATCCCATGGAGGTTTTAAATTTTATCGACCGCTTATGAATCTTAACCGGTTGAATGTGCAACAGTACGTTGCTGAACATGATTTTGGACTTCGTGAGTCCGGTATTGTCGAAACGATGCCTGAAAACGGAGTAATAGAGCTTATTCCCGAAATCCTTGGCCTTCTCAATTAATTCATTCATATCATACCCTTTAACTAACTAGAGACTAGGCAATGGGGAAGTCGGAACCTTCCGGAAGCGATGTACCTGTATCAATTTCAAGCTGTCCGCCTGGTACGGATTTAATTTCCAGCCAAGGAAGAGTTTTCGGCGCAGGACCGCCCACCACAAGACCATCAGTATCATACTGTGAACCATGACAAGGGCATAGAAAACCGGTTTCAACACGGTTAACAGTGCAACCAAGATGGGTACAGACGAGTGAAATGGCTGCGACCTTGTTCTCAGACATACGGCGCAAAACCACCTTCATATCGTCGAAAATAAGTTCATCTCCCACATCAGGCAGATCCTCTACCGGTACCAAAAATTTTTGAGGCGTTCCGTAAGACACAACGGGCAGCATATATTTAAGCAGGGCTCCACCGGCCGCTAAACCACCAATGCCCATAACCGCGAAAGCCGACCCCATGGTAAGGAGCTCACGCCGATTTGAACCTTCTTTCTTCTCTTCCTTAGACATTATTTCTTTCCTCCATCAACCGCTACCTCGAGGATATTTTCCTCTTCGCGGAAAATTACATATTTCGCTTCTTCCGGATCGTCAAACTGACCATCCTTTACAGCCCACCGGAACAATCCAAAAAAGATGCCCCCCAGTAGTGTAGTCGTTATTAAAAGTACTATAGTCAGCCACAACATAAGTCACCTCTAGGCGTAGCAATCTTCAAAACTGTTTTCGGTCATTTGGCAGGCCCCTGTCGGGCACTTCTGCGCACACATTCCGCACCGGATACATTTCAGAGGATCGAACAACATGACCGAACCCTCTTGCTCAGCAACCTGCATGCTGCCGAATTCCATTTCAGCCAAAACCTTGAGATCCTCGCCTCCATCAACCCGATCAATCGTCTTCATGGACAGGCAGAATGATGGGCAAACATCAACGCATCCGCCGCAAAGAATACAGATATCACCTTCAAAGGTCGGGTGAATGTGGCATTCCAGACAACGGGCTGACTGTTCCTTGGCTTCTTTATCGAGATATTCGACGGTCGTATTAAAATGAGGATCCTTTGCTGGATCAACCGGCAGTTCTTCACGCTCTTCACGCTCTTCATCGACGTAGACTGATTTACGTCCATACTCCGGCAGATCAGTGAATGTGAGGGTGCGTTTTAGAGACTGAGGTTCTTTACCTGAAATATAGGAGTGAATGCCCTGTGCCGCTTTACTTCCAGATGCAACCGCATCAATAAAAAGTTTTGGGCCATGCGCAATATCACCACTGGTAAAGACATTCGGCTTACTGGTTGCCAAGGTTTCTTCATCAGCAATTTTAACCCAACCCTGCGGAGTGAGCTCAACACCGGAATTTTCAAGGAAGTCCATATCGGAACCCTGTCCGACGGCAAAAAACACGGAATCACCTTCAATCAGGCGGGTTTCTTCTTCCATTTGGGGAGAAAACTTACCTTCTTCGTCGAAAACACGAATTACTTTGCTGACCGTTAGCCCTTTAATCTTTCCGTTCTCAACAACAATTTCGCGAGGACCCCAGCCGTCGTTGATAACAACGCCTTCACGGCGTCCTCCTTCACGTTCATCGACAGAACCGGTCATTTCATTGAGATGTTCACGCTCCAGACACGCGAGCTGAACTTCAGGAGATCCGCAACGTAATGCGGAACGGGCAACGTCGAAAGCCACATCACCGCCACCAATTACAATGGAGCGGCGGGTCGTCAGATCCCATGCATCGCGCAAATTAAAATCAAACAGGAAAGCCAATCCGATGTGTACTTCCTCATGGTCAGCGCCCGGCAGCGGAATCTTTTTACCTACGGCAAGGCCAACAGCAATATGAACTGCATCGTGCTTTTCTTCCAACTCCTTGAACGTGATATCTTTACCAACATCCACGCCGTTCTTGACTTCAATATTTTCATACAACTCGATCGAAGCAAGCTCATCGGCAACAACTTTACGGGACAAACGGTTGATTGGAACCCCTTGCACCAGCTGGCCACCGGATTTTTCCCAGCGTTCATAGATAGTCACGCTATAGCCTAGTCGGGCCAGATCGTGAGCGCAGGTGTAACCCGCACAGCCACCGCCAATAATACCAATGGACTTACCGTTTAATTCAGGTTTAACTGCCCCTGGAGCAATCGAATAGGAAAGAGGAGTTTTGAGATCACCTGCTTCAGGACCATGCTTATCAGTCAAATAGCCTTTAATATTACGAATAACAACGGCTTCATCGACATCTGAACGACGGCACCCTTTTTCGCAGGGAGCCCCGCAAACCTTACCGCAAATTGAAGCAAAAGGATTCGTAGCGCGTGAAATAGCATAAGCTTTTTCATACTCACCCGCCACGGTAGCCATCAAATAGCCACGTGCATCCGTAGATACAGGGCACGAATTACGGCACGCAACTTCGGCTTCGTAATAGTCGTCATTAGTCAGTTCGACTTTGATCTTATCCTGTGCCATTAGGCGTGCCTCCTTGAAAAATCCGATTATGACAAAACATGGATTGTTTAATCACGTCATTAAATAAAGGGGATTTATTGCACCGCCGGAATCTAATTTCAACCCTAATTTGGTATTTAAATACCCATTCAATGCAACCCTCCAAATACGGACTGACTTATTCATGCCTTGATGGGCCTTTTTCCAGCGCCAATTAAATGATTTTGAACCATTTAAAACACAGGTTTATGGGCGTAAAAAGTTATAAACAGAGCTCGCTAATCCCCTTTAGCTTCTTTAGCTTTTTTCCCAATGGATTGATACTAATCCGCCTCACGGGGCATTGAATGAAGCGACCAGTTTCCTAGGGAGATTGGTCTAAAAGGCAGAAATGGTCGGAAACGACCCGTTTAGGAGTTAAAGAAGTTATGTCAGATCAGATAGAAACCGGTGTTGTTAAATGGTTCAACGATGAAAAAGGGTTTGGATTCATTGCCCGTGATAATGGTGACGATGTATTCGTTCATTTCACTGCAATTCAAGCGGAAGGTCGCCGTACCCTACTAGAAGGACAAAGCGTCAGCTTTGAAGTTGAAACCGGCCAAAAAGGGCCGCAGGCCAACAACGTTACCATCGTCGCCTAAAACCGACGAGTCCTCCAAAAGCAAAGCCAAAGATTGGAGTTTGATAATTCCGATCTCTGGTTTTTTTGTGCCTGTGTAAAAACCCACCGACTAATTTACGTATTGCGGAACCTTAATCGAGGTCGAGCACAACATCCAACATCCGGTCATCATCAAAAATAAAGCGCCCTGAAAAGCGGCGACCTTCCAGCATGTGCGGAAACCAAAGGTGATCATCCTCCCACATGCGTTCAAATGGTAAATTATCAATGGAGCACCAGATCGGATCAGCCTCATCAGTTTCCGTCGGAGTCCCTTCGTAGCCAGTGGCCGTATAAACATAGCCATGGATCGAATTATTGTCTGTAAACTGAAAATGAAGTTCCCCGGCATATTCCACACCGGTCGGAGTAATGCATAATTCTTCCTGCGTTTCCCGTATGGCACATTCAAGCGGCGTTTCACCGGACTCCAGCTTTCCTCCCGGCCCATTTATTTTCCCCTGACCAAACCCCCGCTTTTTATGGATAAGCAAAATCCGACCCTCTTGTATCACAAACATCAACGTGGCTTTCACCACGGGATCCCAATTTTCCCAATCCACATCATTAACAGATTTGTACATTCAAAGTACCCCATTCGTAGATGCGACGTCCTCGTCGCATGCCTTGCACATGAAAAAGCGACGAGGACGTCGCTTCTACAAAAAACCGCCGCGCAGTGTGCATCGCGCGGCGGTTACAAGCAAGTTTCCAGCAACTGGAAGTACTAGCCTTCCTTGTGTTCGTAGATATGAACATCGCGCTGCGGAAATGGAATGGAGATGCCTTCAGCATCGAATTTTTTCTTAATTCCTTCCATTACGCCAAAGTAAACACCCCAATAATCATCAGGATTACACCACGGGCGCACCTTAAAATTCACACTGCTGTCGGCCATTTCACAAACAAACACATCCGGTGCGGGTGTATCCAGAATGCCGGGCACCTCCTTCAGTACAGCAACGATGGCATTACGCGCCGTATCAATATCGTCTCCGTAGCTGATGCCCGCTTCCATATCTACACGACGAGTCTTGTTGGCGGAATAGTTGGTAATGTTGTCCGACATCAGTTTGGCATTAGGCACGATGGTTTTTCTATTATCCAGCGTATCAACGTGCGTAGTGAAAATTCCGATCTTCATAACGGTTCCCAGCACGCCTCCAGCCTCAACCAGATCGCCCAGCTTAAACGGCTTGAAGATAATCATCAGAACACCGGAAGCAAAGTTTGCCAACGATCCCTGCAATGCCAAACCGATAGCCAAACCGGCAGCACCAAGTACCGCAATAAAGGAAGCGGTCTTTACATTCAACTTTTCCAATGCAGCAATAATTACAAACGCCTGCAAGGCGACGTGCACCAGACTGGCGACAAAGGAAATAAGCGTTTGATCGATATTCGAGCGCTGCATCAATTTAACAACACCCTTCTTCAGCAATTTTGCCACCCACATCCCAATGATGATGATGACCAGCGCGCCGAGCGCCTTCATTCCATATTCCACACCGATGGTTTGAACGGTGTCCAGCATATCCGCACTGCTATTCGCAGCGGGCTCCATGGCCTCTACTACACTATTTGTTTCCATTCCATGCCTCCATTTGTTGAGTTTCAATTAAAGTAATGAATCGAAACGAACTATAATTCTCCATAAATCGTTGGCAAGAACATAGGCTCTTCAGATTCCTGAACACGAAAAAGCCGAAAGCAATAACACTTCCGGCTTTTTATATTCATTCCAACGACTAAAAAAAATTAGTCGTTCTTGTGCTCGTACACATGCACATCGCGCTGTGGGAACGGAATCGAAATGCCTTCTTCGTCGAAGCGTTTCTTAATGGTTTCCGTGACATCAAAGTGAACGCCCCAGTAGTCAGCGGCATTAACCCAAGGACGCACTACAAAGTTCACACTGCTGTCAGCCAGCTCAACCACAGCAATCGTTACCGCAGGATCTTTCAAGATGCGCTCATCAGCAGCAAGAATTTCTTCCAGCACTTTTTTGGCCTTATCAATATCGTCTCCATAACCGATTCCGGCAACCAAATCAACACGACGCGTTCCAAAGGTATTGATGTTCGTAATAGTACCACCCATCACGGAACCGTTAGGCACAATCAGTTTCTTATTATCCGGAGACTTCATGATGGTGGTAAAAATTCCGATTTCCAATACGGAACCGACAGATCCACCGGCATCAACCACATCGCCCACTTTAAACGGCTTAAAGATCAGCATTAAAACACCGGAAGCAAAGTTAGCAAGAGAACCTTGCAGTGCTAATCCAACAGCTAAACCGGCAGCACCGAGAATGGCAACAAATGATGCCGTCTTAACATCAAGCTTTTCCAATGCGGCAATAAATACGAAGGCTTTGAGAGCCATGCCAATTAATGAACAGCAAAACTTACTTAACGTTTCATCAACGCCCTTCTTAACCATCAAACGACCAACACTCTTGGTAATCATTTTGGCAACCCAGAGGCCAATAATCAGAACCAGCAACGCACCCAGAATTTTCACGCCATAGACCGTTGAAATTTCCACCACTTTATCCACTATCGCACCCGCATCATTACTAGCCGCTGCAACCACATCATTCGTATCCATTTTATTACCTTCCCCGCATTTAATAAAAAACCACTCTCACTTCGAAGGTGTAGGATTATAGAAATCTCAACAGCATGTACAAGCAGATTGTTCAGTGAGCGTGGAAAGAGTTTAAGCACTGGATTATTCCTTTTCCGGCCCATAATAACCTGTATGATTTTTCTATTTGGAGGATTTTTTATGCTAAACAAACGAATGTTACTTAAAACCGCCACCCTTGTACTTTCCATTACATTTTTATCCCCCGGAATTCAGGCAAAAAGCTGTTTATGGAAAGCAACTTCAAAAAAAGGGATGCTCTATATTCAAGGATCGGTTCATCTGCTTAAATCAAACGACTATCCACTGCCCCCCGCAATTGAAACTGCATATACCGACAGCGACATACTGATTCTGGAAGCTGATATGAAAGCCATGTTGGATCCCGAAACCCAGAAAATGATTATGGCTAAAGCCCTACTAAAGGGAGATCAGACGCTCGAAAGTATTTTGCAACCGGAAGTGTATGCCCAGCTCTCCACTAAACTGGCTGACGCCGGCCTGCCCAGTCCGGTCATACAAAAATTTAAACCCTGGTTTGCAACCATGACACTGATGTTAACCAAAATGCAGGCGATGGGTTTTGACCCTAAACTTGGACTGGATCAGTATTTTTACGGTAAGGCCGTTTCCGACCAAAAACCGGTCGTCGGACTCGAAACCGTTAAATTTCAGATCGATCTCTTTGATGCACTAGCAGAAAGCAACCAGAATGACTATACGAAGCGTGCTCTGGACGAACTCGGCTTGATCGAAACCATACTGGATCAACTTATGCTGGCTTGGAAGAAGGGTGATATTGAAGGACTTGGAAAACTAATGCTAAAAAGCTTCGAAGACTATCCGGATCTGCATGAGCGGTTTGTTATCGAGCGCAATAAAAACTGGATTAAGATAATAAACAGCCGGGCCTCGAAGAAAAAGACGCACATGATTGTTGTCGGAGCCGCTCACCTGCCCGGAAAAGAAGGCCTACTGGAACTGCTTAAAGAAAAGGGTTATGCACTCGAACAGCTTTAAAAAGTTCGTAGTTCCGCCTTTAGGCGGTCTGCCTAAACCGCCTAAAGGCGGAACTACATGCCTATTCAAACTCCGCGATCATAAACGTGTGATCCGACGGCTTTTCCTTTTTGCGCGGTTCCAGATCAATCTCGCACGAGACACTTTTTGAGGAAAGTGGTTCTGTGGTCAGCACATAATCGATTCGCCAGCCCATATTCTTCTCCATCGCATCCTTTGCCCGGTAATCGAAAAAGGAATAGATTTCCTCGTCGGGATGATGCTTGCGAAACACATCCTCAAAGCCAAACGAACAGACGTCCAGAAAAGCATTATGTGCATCGATATGGTAGCAGGGATCATTTTTCTTGCCCGCCGGGTTGTTCACATCGATCGGCTCCACCGCAATATTAATATCGCCAATCCAAGCCAGCGGCTGATCCGCAGCATACTCCGCCTCGAACAATCGCTTCAATCGCGCATACCAGCCCAGCTTGTATTTATACATCACATGATCAATCGCACGCCCCTGCGGCACATAGGTATTCACAATGGCGACACCGTCCACCATCGCCCGAACCAGGCGGGTTTCATCGGCCGGCCCGCCGTCATCAAATCCGAATTTCACGTCCGTCGGTTCACTTTTACAAATCAGCGCAACGCCATTATATGATTTCTCCCCTTTGAACACCACATGATACCCCGCCGCTTCAATCGCCTCGCGCGGGAAATCCTCGTCCTGAACCTTCGTTTCCTGAATCCCCAGCACATCCGGTTCATGATCTTCCAACCATTGGAGAAGAATGGGAAGGCGGGATCGGATGGAATTCGCATTAAACGTTGCAATTTTCATAAGTTTTTTCCGTTAAAAATAGAACTATCAACCGAATGAAGAAGGATAGACCTTATTGTGTCAAGCGAGAGCGAGGGTATGATGATCAGATATCCCACCTATTTAAAGATGCTGATGCTGGCAGGCACAGCCTCCCTCATATCCTACAAACCGACCGCTCCGTTTTCCTCCCCGGCAACCAAGGAGGCAGGTTGCAGCATTAAATTCAGATAACCCCTTCATCTCCTCAAACGAAAGAGTCGATCAGCACATGCCGATCGGCTCTTTTTTATAGATTGCCTCCTCCGCGCGAATCAGGGATAAAAGGCTCAACTTTTTCCAATGGTTGGAAAAATTACGCATGACGAAATACGGACACCTCCCATGAGCGAAGAAATCAAGACCACTAATTTTATCCATGACATTATTGATGCCGACCTGGCATCGGGTAAGCGCACCGAAATTGTGACGCGCTTTCCGCCGGAACCTAATGGATATCTCCATATCGGGCATGCGAAAGCCATCCATCTTGATTTCGGCACCGCCGAAAAATACAACGGCAAATGCCATCTCCGCTTCGACGACACCAATCCCGCTGCCGAAGACGAAGAATACGTACAGGCCATTCAGGAAGACATTAAATGGCTAGGCTTTGACTGGGGTGAAAACCTTTTCTGGGCCTCCAACTATTTCGACACCATGTACGACTACGCCGTCCGCCTCATCAAAAAAGGCAAGGCCTATGCCTGCGAACTCTCATCCGAAGAATTTAAAGACTACCGCGGTGCTCCTACCGAGCCCGGCAAAGAACCACCCGGACGCGAGCGTTCGGCTGAGGAAAACATCGAGCTGTTTGAGAAAATGAAAAATGGCGGGTTTGAAGATGGCACCTATGTGCTGCGTGCCAAAATCGATATGACTTCGCCTAACCTGCACCTGCGTGATCCGGCCATCTACCGCATTAAACGGGCACATCATCACAACACCGGCGACAAATGGTGCATCTATCCGATGTATGACTTTGCCCATTGTATCGAAGACTCAATCGAAGGCGTCACGCATTCCATGTGCACGCTCGAGTTCGAAGTACACCGTCCGCTTTACGACTGGATTCTCGAAGAACTCGAAGTATTCCAACCGCAGCAGGTCGAGTTTTCCAAACTCAACCTCACCTACACCGTGCTGAGCAAACGCCGCCTCCTGCAACTGGTCAACGAAGGCCGAGTAACCGGTTGGGACGATCCGCGTATGCCAACCCTTCGCGGCATGCGACGCCGCGGATTCACAGCCGAATCGGTCAAAAAATTATGCACTCTCGTGGGGTGCACAAAGTTTGAAGGCATCACCGAAATCGAACAGTTCGAAAGCATTATTCGCGATGACCTCAATGAAAACTCATTGCGCGCCATGGCCGTCGTTGACCCGATTAAAGTGATCATTGAAAACTATCCCGAAGATCGTACGGAAGAATTTGAAGTACCCAATCATCCGCAGAAGGAAGAAGAAGGTAAACGAACCGTTCCCTTCAGCCGTGAACTATGGGTGGAACGGGCGGACTACAAGGATGACGCCCCCAATAAATTCAAAGGTTTTACGCTCGGCCGGGAAGTTCGCATTCGCGGAGCCTACCTGGTCACCTGTAATTCCGTCGATAAAGATGCCGATGGCAACGTGACTGAATTGCATTGCACCTACGATCCTGAAACCAAAGGTGGAAGCGCTCCGGATGGACGAAAGGTTCGCAGCACCCTGCATTGGGTTTCTGCCAAGCACGCCGTTGATGCCGAGGTTCGAAACTATGACCGGCTCTACACCGTTGAAAATCCGATGGGCGATAAGGAAAAAGATTTCAAAGAATTCCTCAATCCTGATTCACTCGAAATCATCACCGCCAAACTGGAACCCGGCCTCGCCAAAGCAAAATCCGGCGACCGCTTTCAGTTTGAACGCGTCGGCTATTTCTGTGCAGACAAGGACTCCACCGAGGCAAATCCGGTATTCAACCGAACGCTCACGCTTCGCGCTCCAAAAAAAGTTAACCCCTTAATGCCGTAAAGCAGCTCCATTTCTTAAAAGGAATTTTCCATGACTGAAACACCCCTCTTTGACCCCATTCCGTTTGCATCTAAAGATCTCAACATTTCCCCCCGGCAGGTCGCCGCCGTTGCTGCGCTGTTTGCAGAAGGCAATACCGTCCCATTCATTGCCCGTTACAGGAAGGAAGCACACGGCAATCTCGACGAAGTTCAGATTACCGATATCCAGGAAAAACTGACCTACTACAACACGCTTGAATCCCGTCGCGGGACCATCCTCAAATCAATCGAAGAGCAAGGCAAGCTGACCGATGAGCTGCGCGTAAAGATTGAAGAATGCCAATCCAAGACAACGCTTGAAGATCTTTACCTTCCCTATAAACCCAAGCGCCGCACCCGCGCCATGATCGCAAAGGAAAAGGGATTGGAACCACTGGCCGAACTCATTTTTGGACAAGCTGCTGCAGGCGATCTGGCAGCCGAAGCCGCTAAATATCTCAACGAAGAAAAGGACGTCGCTTCCGCTGAGGAGGCGCTGGCCGGAGCTCGCGATATTATTGCCGAGCAAATTGCCGAAAAATCTGAAGTCCGCGCGCTGATTCGCGAAGCCTACTTTAAGACCGGCACCATCACCTCTGGACCTGCAATCTCCACAGTCTCCGACGAAAACTCGAAATATAAAGACTACTTCGATTTTTCACAACCGATCAATGACATTCCATCGCATCGCTACCTCGCGATTCGCCGTGGCGAAACCGAAGGCGTACTACGCCGCAAACTGAGCATTGATGCCGACCCGCAGATTGAGCGCATGAAATCCATCTGCGAAGCAAATCCCGTGTCTCCGTTTTACCCGGAGCTGGAGAAAGCCATTCTCGATGCCTACAAGCGTCTGCTCACGACTAGCGTTGAAATCGACGTTTCCGTTGAAATGAAAATGAAGGCCGACCGCTCCGCTGTCGAAATCTTCGCAAAGAACCTACGCAGTCTTTTGTTGGCCGCTCCGTATGGAGAAAAGTCCGTCATTGGCATCGATCCCGGTCTGCGTACCGGTTGCAAATGTGTTGCCCTCGATGCCACGGGTAAATATCTCGACACCGTCACTATTTATCTAGGCCAAAGCGCCGAGAAGGAAAAGCAGGCCAAAATTAAACTCTCTGAGTTTATTGAAAAACATCAGCCGCAATCCATCGCCGTCGGCAACGGAACCGCCGGACGCGAAACGGAAGCCTTTACCAAAAGTCTACTGAAAGAAATGCAGAAAAAACTCAGCGTGGTTTCCGTCAGCGAAGCTGGGGCCTCCGTCTACAGTGCCTCCCCCATCGCCCGCGAAGAATTTCCCGACCTCGACCTAACGATTCGTGGAGCCATCTCGATTGCCCGCCGCCTACAGGATCCGCTGGCCGAACTCGTAAAGGTTGATCCCAAATCGATCGGTGTCGGCCAATATCAGCACGATGTCTATCAACAGTTGCTCAAAGATAAGTTGGACGAAGTGGTGGTCAGCTGCGTGAACCACGTCGGCGTGGAGCTCAATACCGCCAGTGCTCCCCTGCTTTCCCGCGTCGCAGGTATTGGCGACAGTCTGGCGAAAAAGATTATCGAACATCGCAATGAAAACGGTGCCTTTAAAAGCCGCGAGGAAGTATTAAAAGTTTCCGGCTTAGGTCCGCGTGCCTTCGAGCAGGCCGCTGGATTCCTACGCATTCATGGCGGCACCCAGCCGTTGGATGTTTCTGCAGTCCATCCGGAACGATATAAACTCGTGGAACAAATCGCTTCCGATCTTGGGGAACCTTTAGAAAAACTGGTCGGCAATGTGGAAATCGTCAGCAAGGTTAAGCTCAGCACCTATGTCAGCGATAATGTAGGCGAGTTGACACTTCTGGATATTATTGACGAGCTAAAGAAGCCGGGCCGTGATCCGCGTGAACAATTTGAAGAAGTTGGTTTCCGCGAAGATGTCATGACCATGAAAGACCTCGAAGAAGGCATGGAACTCAAAGGCATCGTGACCAACGTTACGGCCTTCGGTGCCTTTGTGGATATCGGCGTGCATCAGGACGGTCTGGTTCATATTTCCCAGCTGTCCGATACCTATGTAAAAGACCCGGCCGATGTGGTGCAGGCCGGCGACCGCATTGCAGTCCGCGTGCTGGAAGTCGACATGCAGCGCAAACGCATTTCACTCTCAGCGAAAAAGAAACAGACGTCCGCTAAACCTGCGAATGATCGGCAACGTAAGCCTCAAGGGCAACATCGCTCTAATAATCGCCCGAATAATCAGCGGCGGGATAACAAGCCAAAAGGTTTTACCAACAATCCGTTTGGGGATCTGTAAACACCCGATCAGCTCAGGAGGCGTTGAACCTCCTCCAGAGCCTCCTGCTCGGTCTTGCCCATATCCTGAATTAGACCAGTGTAGTTTTTAGAAATCAATCGCGTATCCGGATGATCCTCTCCCAAGCTGGCAACAAAAACCATTAAGGAACGGCGCATCAGTGGCTCAGCATCAGCTAGTCTGCTGTTGCATTGCAGCCATAATGCAAGATTGTTTAAATCTCTAGCAATAGCGGGATGATCACTACCAAGACTGGCTTCATCAATCGCCAATCCACGACGAATCAACGGCTCCGCCTCTTCAAGGCGATGGGTATCTTTTAACAATTGCGCAAGGTTATTAAGGTCAACCGCAACCTTGGGATGATCACTACCAAGACTGGCTTCATCAATCGCGAGTGCACGCCGCATAAGCAACTCAGCTTCTTCAAGACGATTTGTGTCGTGCAATATTTGCGCGAGATTATTCAGACGAATGGAAACCGTGGTATGATCACAGCCCAAATCGGTTTCACTCATGGCCAATGCGCGACGCATCAACTGCTCGGCTTCGCCGAGACGATTTGTTTTATACAGCACTTGTGCATAGTTATTACAGGCTGTTGAAATTAATTCATCATCCTTTAGATTCTCTGCTTCCTTCAACGCCTTTTTCCCTTGTTGGCTGGCATCATCCCATTGTGCTAATTCTGTTTGAAACTTTATCAAATATAGGCGCGTATCTACGCGTTCGCGGCTCAAAGGAACGGTGTCTAGATGATCGCGCATGAAATCCATTCGAAGCTTTGACCAACTATTGTAACTTAGCTCCTCCCCTATCTGCTGGAGTCGTTGTGCGAAGGCTTCGAGTCCTCCTTTTCGCTGAGTTTCCCAGCATTGGATAAGGTGATTCATATCATCGAGATAATCAGTATGCGACTCTTCTAAGCGATCACAGATCCAGCGCCCCGTGGTATCGAGCGGAAGCAATTTAAGTTCACCCTTGAGTAACTCCGGACGTTCAGTTTCGCCGGCTTTGGTGAGCGTGGCCGCCAGCTTTATTTTTTCAGTGGCTTTTTCCTCGGGAGTCCCGACCTCAGATAGATAATTCAGGTTTTCAGCGGCGTCTTCATCGAATTCTCCAGCTTCCAGCCGTTGCCAATATTCTTCCCGTTTTTTCCGGCGGGCTTCTTCTTTCTCATAGTAAGAAGCAAAGAAATCGGTGAGCAACGGGATGCGTTGTCGGGCGGCACGGCTGATATTCATGGCCAACCAAAGATCGAAGAATCCTTCGCGAATGACGTATAGTGTGGAACGACCGTCAGCGGGATTTGGACTGGCGGTCAAATAGAGTGCCTTGGTGAGACGAGCCAATAAGGATGATACCTGTGCCTGCGGCATCCGCATGATCTTGGCAATATTGCCGGGCGTCTTTAGCGGAGCTTCCCGCCCCCATTGAGAGCGCATAGAAGCGATGGTTTCCAAAACCGCTCGTTCCTGTGGTGACAGATCGCCGAGCCGATCCTGATAGAACGGAGTAATTCGATCCAGCAAGAGCAGGAACTGCTCTTTCACCGCGGTGATCGACTCGGTGCTGATCAGCTCGTAAAGCATGACGGTAAGTCGCGGACTTCCTCCGGTTAGGATGTAGATGGCTCGCAAGCGGGGTAAGAGAGTCGCAAACTGGTCGAGCAAATCCTGCCGCTTATCCCATTCCAAATTACGGCGGATCAGTTCGATAGAATCATCGGAGCTGAGAGGATCCAGTACCTGTATATCAAAGAAATCATAGAACGGCTGATCGACCTTGGAAAGTGCTCCGAAGTGTAGAGGCGAACTGGCGATAAGGAGGCATCCATTGTCCTGCATAAGAAAACCGCGCAGTGCCTGAACGGATTGCGCCTTTTTCATCTGCTCTTCCATCAGTTGATTTAAATTTTCGACCATCAGCACAAGAACCTGCCGGGTCTGCTGGTAGTGCTTGCGAATAGCAGGCACAAGGGTGTCGATCAGAATGGCATCGTCATTTTCTTCCATCACCCGTTCATACAGTTTTCCCCAGTCAGAATCCGATGGCGAGTTGTCCCGCAATATCTCGCAGATCATCAGCAGAAAATCGGCAAAAGAAAGAATACGCCGGGCCTCTTCGGGAAAACGAACAACGGCATAAGCATTGCTGAGCGCATTATCTTCCTGAATGGCATCTTCGATCAGTGAAAGGAAATGCGTTTTCCCACTGCCGCGCGGTGCAATAAACAGCTGATGATGGCTGGCTTTGCGCCCGATATTCTTACGCAGCACCTCCATCGTGTCCGCCAGCATTTCCTGGCGGCCTACGGTGATATGACGTCTATGCTCAGGACTGGTGAGGTGGGATCGATAAAGTCCAAGCTGGGAACGGGGGGTGGAATTTGAATTATGCATAATATTTCCTCCACCAGCGTTTGACTAAACCACTGGCAAAATCGAAGCTTTCACCCTCCATTTCAACGACATAAAAATCGTTCTCCAAATCCCTCATGAGTTGATTGAAGAGTTGCTTGCGCTTGTCAGCCGGGGATACATCTCCTTCCCCTATCAGAATGCGCACAAATTCGGCATAGAGCAGATCCCGCTCTGTCGGCTTTGGGCTGATGCTTATTTTCGCGAGCAGGGAATAGGCAGCAGCACGTTTCGGGGGCTGATAGTATTGGTCGATTCGAGAATAATAATGCTGAAGCTTATCCCTTGCCCCACTAGTAACAACCAAGTCCGAAAAAGCCTGCGTAACATCTGTAGCATCGAGTTGTTTTTGATGTTTTTTCCAGTTCCGATATAAATCCTGTGTAACCATCTGAAGAAAAATCGGCACGGGACGTCCCAGTTCTTCGGCAACTAAGCCCGGTACCTTTTCATCCATCTCTACGCCACGGCCTACTAGCATCTCATGCACAAATTCTATTACCTCTGATTCATCTAGAGGCGGTAGCGGTATATCCTGCAGATCATTTATTTTATCGAGACAACCCAGCATATCGAGTGTGCTCGACAAATTCACCGAACCACATAATAACCAGCGCACAGGATCCAACTTTGGGCGCGGTTTTAGCCGGTGCCCTCGAAACCAAGAAAGGAATGGCAAAACTAGTTCTGGATGTTGCTTGCTGATATTCAGAATCATGTCTGGAAACTCATCCACTAAAAGCAAAAGGCGATGCTTGTCTTTCCGTGCCTGGGCAAAAAACTCATCTCCGTATTTCTTCCACTCATCATCCCAATTATCTTCCTGCTCACGTAGCGTAATTTTAAACCCTTGGACATCGATCTCATTCACCTTGCCCAGCGCTTTACCGATCCAACTCTTTGTACCCTCAAACATTTCCTTAAACCGTTTCGGATATTTCTCCTGAAACAAGTCCAGTAACAATAGAATGAAATCTGCGGGATGCGTAATATCCTGAACAAAAACGGAAAGCGGCGCAAAATCAGTCGGCGGATGCTCAACCAGATAATCCATTATGCTGGTTTTTCCGGTGCGGCGAGGAGCAGATAGAATCACATGCTCATTGCATAAGCTCTTCTGGAGATCCTGAATGAATTCATCTCGGAACCACAAGTCATCCGGTTCCAAGGGGGCTCCGGTGTAAAAATCAGGTGGTGGGCTATTTTTATCGCTCATTTATAAAACCTCAGCGTTATACAACTAATTTATTTTATACAAAGTAAGCCGCTCATAAATTATTGCAAGGCAAATTTGTTTTATATTTTAAGGAGCGAAATAAAGGGGAATTTAGCCGAATTATCTATAGTAACAACCCCGCCCGAACTTCGGCAGATAGGTTTGGACTACTACATTCGGCGATTACCTTCAGGGCAAATTCGAATGCGGTTCCGGGACCCTGACTCGTAATGAGATGGCCATCGACTACGACGATTTCGTTTGCGGGTTGCACATCTGCAGGAAGTTTGGCTTCTACTCCGGGATAACAGGTGAACTTTTTGCCAGCCAATACGCCAGCTTCATTGAGCGCAAGTGCAGCTGCACAGATGCAACCGAACCATTTCCCGGCTGCATTAAAATCTTTCAGCGCCTGCTGAACACCGGCGTGCACCATAAAGGCTTCCGTTCCGCCGAACCCTCCGGGTAACAGCAACACATCGAAGTCGTCCGGATTGATTTCATCCCAGGACGTATCGGGAACGAGATTTACATCGCGTGAGGCTTTCACGGTTCCGGGCCGTAGGCCGGCCACGGTAACGTCCCACTCCGCACGGCGGAGGGTGTCGATAATAATGACGGCTTCCATTTCTTCGCTGCCGTCTGCGATTGGAACCAGTGCCTTCATAGTATACCTCCGGTATTTCATGAACCGTGACGAATGAAACGTGATTTACTGTAGTCACGCCTCACGGCTCACTCGTCACTCAATTACTTTTCGAAGCTCGTCTACCACGCGCTCACGCATCGTTTTGGAAATCGGTTCATCGAAGGTTTCCTGCAGCACTTCGATCAATCGGGGGCCGATACAGACGACCACGCCGTTCACATTCATGAGTTCTTCGGGCAGTTTGGTGCCTAGGAAACAAAGCACGGAATGGATCGGTATATCGCCGCATCCGGCATCGTCAATCCAGGAAACCAACTCAGCGGCGGCAGCCTTAACCTGCTTTAGCGGTGGTCGGGAGGGTTCCTTTCCTCCTGCATAGAGTTTGCCGTCGCGGAATTCAACAGAACCTTTCCAGTTTTTGGTTTCCACCACGAAAACCCCGGTGGGGCCCACAATGATATGATCAAAATTTTCTTTTCCGCCACGGAGGCGTAATCCGTTAAAGACCGCATAATCATCATTCAAAAATGCCAGTTCATGCGCAACCCACTCCTCGCCTTTAGCCCCTTTAAGGTAATTGCCGAGACGACGATCGCCCCAGGCCAGCAGGATGGCTGCAGCAACAGCTACGAGAAAAAAGAGAATGCCTACCTGCGAAATACTCAAGGATGGAATAGGAAACCAGGCACGTAAAAGGTAACCCGTGACAAAGCAAATAACCAGTAAGGGCCAGAATGCCCGTAACAATCCCAACACCCGTGGCGCTTCACCGGGACTGCCGTAAACCTGTGCAAAACGACTGCTTAAAGATTTCTTCGTTGGTTCCATGCTCAAAACTATAGGTGATGGGATGGCATGACACAATAACTGACCGGAAATAGTCGCTTTTTTTCACTCGTTGCCTCGTCTTACGCAGGTATAAGAGTCTGAGGTGAATGGCACTTCCTTAAGGGCTTCTATCACATAAAAAAACCATGATTTTAGGATGGATTATCACGCAATTAAATTGTCATTACTCACGAAGTATATCAT
>JADGFE010000216.1 GCA_016744085.1 Kiritimatiellales bacterium
AGCAACCTTGAAGAACAGCTCAACGGTACTGACCCAACCTCTCCCCAAAGCAATTCAAACACCGGTACAGTTGCAACTATTCGCTACCACTATGACGAGGATGATCGTCTGATCGATTTCTACAGCGGAGCAGAGGTAGCGCAAAAAACCATTCTAACTGTGTCGCACAATATCGCCGAAGAAGTTTCAGCCAAATAGTTTTTAGGGGGAGTATCATGTTTAGTAGAATTTTCCAGATAAAAGTTAGTACAGGAATTGCAATCGGATGCTTGATTGCTTCGTTTAACGCCACCCATTTGAAGGCAGAGCCTTTGGGCGAGGGTTGGCATGTTGCAACAGAGGCTCCTTCCCCTTCTTCAGGTGGGTATGCGGATGCATTTTCAGTACAGATACCAATGGCAATGGCCGCTCAAACAACAGGATCTTCCGCTTCCTCCACGATTATTGCGGAACTGGCTGGTGGCCTGGAAAACGATGCGTGGAATATCTACGACTATGTTCGCAATGAAATCGACTATGTTCCCTATTTCGGTTTGCTGAAAGGGGCTGAACGCACCCTCCTTGATGGGGCGGGCGGCGATGCAGACCAAGCGGCACTACTGGTGGAACTGCTGATTGCGGCTGGCTATCAGGCAAAGTTTGTTTACGGAACCATGCAAATCCCCGATGCCGAGCTTGCTAACTGGCTGGGTTACGATACTTCGTTGAATGAAGACATACTGGATTATGGAGGTATTCCCCACAGCAATGGGGTAGACCGGGTTTGGGTGAGTGCTTATTTGGATGGCGGCTGGGAGGATCTTGATCCGGCCTATAAAACCTACTCATATATTGATCCGGCTGATCTTGCGACGATAAGCGGCTATAGCAAGGCATCGTTGCTCTCGGTTGCTGGTGGCACTGCAACAGCCGACTATGCGGTTAGTCTGGATTTTGGAGCAATCAGCAATTACTTTACCGGCATTAGCGGAACGTTACGCGATTCATTGGATTCACAATATCCCAATGCAGAGCTGGCCGATGTCCTGGGAGGTCGCCAAATTCAAGCTGCTTCGATCACGAATTGGGCAGATGCATTCCCTAGTTTCCCATCAACTGAACTGGCCAATGCCGATGAACTTCCGACCAACTTCCTGCATACGGTGCGGTTTATTTGTGGAGGGATTGACCAAACGATGGGATTGGATGAACTTGGAGAGAGAAACCTCACGTTGGAAATTCCCACCTACACCCCGCGCACAAACCTAGAGGGATCAATGATCTTCGGGTCTACACAGCTCCAGAATATGCAGTGGGTTGGTAGTGCCTTTCCAAACAAATACCCCTATGAATACAGTCACATGCTACTGGGAATCGCAAACTATTCCGGTAGTGCAGCCCAACTGAATGAAATCTATATCTGGGGAACTGACGAGGCCGAATTCACCATCATTTCCGGAGGTCAAACCGGCTCCATTCCTGCCGGAACCACGCATGCAATCCTTATCCGGTGCCATAGCTCAGACGTTGGCCAGGCACTGGCAAAGATTCATGTAAAATGTACGACGAGCGGTACGGCATCAGAGGGGGATTTTACCCTTAATGCAACGACCGTGGCTTCTACCGTAAAAGCAAAGTTGTGGGATGGCGAAACCTTGTTGGAGGAAGACGATCTTGGAAGTGAGCTTTCCATCGAAATTGACCACCCCTATCTTCTAGCCAATGGAACCCCTTCGGCATTTGCCGACCAGTCGGTTTCCTATCCACTCCAACCGGGAGGTAAGTACGCGATTATCTTTGGTCGCGGTGACGGAGGTCAGGGCGAGTATCTTGAAAAATGCCGTAGGCAGCTGGATGGCTTGAAAGATGCCGGCCATGCGGATGACTCCGCCGAAGTTGTCAGGCAGACCCTGCATGTCATGGGGCAAGGCTGGCTCCAGCAAACCGACCTGAAGAACGAGCTGGTATCGACTTTGTATGATCTCCCGCAAATCTGCCACCACCGTCTGGGTGTGTTGGCACAAGAAGGCGGCTACTTCATTGACGTTAAGGCCCAGTTCTATGCCATGGATGATGCGAATGCTGATCTAGGCTTGCTGGAAATGTTTTATGATAGCGTGATGGAGCATGGAACGCTGGAACAGTTGCAAGGAAGCGACCGACCGGCAGTGTCCACCGTAAAGATCCTACATCTGGCCAATGACCGGGATATCCGAACCTATCTCGTGGATTCAAACAATGTCGATTCGGTCTCGTTGCATCTACAGAGCAAGGGCTACAGTTCATCGTTCACGGATGCAATCGATATCTTTGCGGATGCCGGAGGTGTCTTGTTCCTGCCTGAAGAACCCTCCATGCAGGCGGGAGACTGGGAAGGGCTTGGCTACATTGAATTCAATAAGTGGGATGGCGGATTTGCCATCGGAATGAAGATTGCCCGCCTTAATGGCGGCCATCCATACTATGAGTTTGTTGCGAGTGGCAACCGGGTGGAACAGGCCTATTTCGATTTTGGAACAACCCCTATTGAAACAGCCAGCTATCTGGAAGCCGACCCTGTTGATATGACCACGGGTGCCTACACTTTCGACTATTCTGATTTCAGTATGGATGGACCGCTTCCGCTCAACCTTTCAAGACACTACACATCCCGTTCATCCGGGCGTGAAAATGTCATGGGCTACGGCTGGACACATTCGTTCAATATCCACGCCCAGGAGCATTCCAACTATGAGGCGGGTCTTGGTCTGCGCACGACCAAGGATGCCGCATCATTTCTTGTTGCCACCACCGCAATCAAGGATTTGCTGGAAACCGAGAATACCCCGAAGGGCTGGCTGACCGCGTCGCTAGTCGCCCAGTGGACAATGGATCGGTTGACGGATAACGCTGTATCCATCTACATCGGGAAAAAGGTCATGACCTTCATTGAACAACCCGATGGTTCGTATACGCCACCTCCGGGCATGACCATGTCGCTGGAGAAAAGCGTGGTTTCTGGTGAAAGCTACATCATGCAGGAACAACACGGAAACACGTATGTCTTCGACGACAATCTGAATATTGAGCGGGTCGAAGATCCGCACAGTAATACGCTTGCATTTGCCTACAATACCCAGACGAATCTAGAAACCGTTACGAGTAGCTTCGGCCCCGAATTTACATTCGGCTATACAGGCGACCTGCTGACTTCCGTCACCGACAACTCGTCGCCTACCCGCTCAATCAACTACCAGTATGATTCCGACAACAACCTCACGAACTTTGTGGATGCGGCTACATTTAGTTGGGGTGTTGGCTACGACAGCGAGCATCGCGTCAAATGGATGAAAGATCCTGAACAGGTTACAACCATTCAGAACTTTTACAACTCCCTTGGACAAATCACCAACCAGATTTCTTCCAGCGGAAACGATTGGGATTTCTACTTTTCAGGAACCCGCAACGTCTCTGCCGATCCACTCGGTAACCAGACCGCCTACTACCTTGATTCCAAGGATCGGACTTGGAGCGTGGAGCAACCCAACGGGGCAAGAAGCTATTCAGTATTCGACGGCCAGAACCACATAGTGCAATCCGTCGCACCAAATGGTGTCACCAACGCCGTGGCTTATGATGTGGATCATAACGTTTTGTCCACCACAAATGCTGTAGGGTTACCAGAACAGGTGGTTAGCTCGTTTGGATATGATTCCAATCATCACCTGCGCTTTACTACCAACGCCGTTGGCACCGCCGAGCAGATTGTCACTGAAACCACCTATACGACCGAGCACAAGGTGGATACCGTAACCGTCGCCAAAGGCACGGCTCTAGAAACCGTGAGCGACTACAACTACACGACAGATGGTCTGACACAACAGATTTCCGAAGGCAACGGCAAGCGAGTCACCACT
>JADGFE010000217.1 GCA_016744085.1 Kiritimatiellales bacterium
GACACCATACGAGATGAGTCGCCGCAGCTGATTATTGACCTGAAAGAAAAAGGGGTTCGTCCCTATATCTTTTCTGGCGACCGCAATACGGTGGTTCAGCAAGTAGCCGGTGAGCTCGGGATTGATGATTTCGTGGGAGAAATGGGCAGTGGCGATAAGCAACGGGAAATCTCAAAACTGCAGCAGGAAGGCCATTCAGTCATGATGGTGGGCGATGGAATCAACGATGCGCAGGCACTGGCTACCGCAGATTTTGGTCTGGCTGTATTTTCAGGACAGATTCCTGCCAAGATGAGTGCTGATGCGGTCTTTATGGTTCCGGAAATTGAAAAACTGCGGGACCTTCCATTTATGCAGCGCAAGGTGCGCCGCAAGATTCGGTTAAACTATAGCTGGGCCTTTCTCTACAATATTATCGGAATGTTCCTCGCCGGAGTAGGGTGGCTCTCTCCAAAATATTGCGCCGTAGGAATGGTCTTCTCCAACCTCGTCGTCATCTTCAACTCGATGTATGGCATGGGTCTGCCAAAAAAATAGTATCTATCCTTGTTTCCACGCGTAGTTTTTCGCCCACTCAGATGCATGGACAAGGAATACTTCAGCGTTTTGGTGGTAGAATCCTCCCGTTAACATATAACCTGAATCCGTTGGATAAAATATAACATTCAATAGTTACCTGTTGGGCCGGGCTCGACGCCATAGCGAGCTGATGCGTCGTAATGCTCCCCTCTATTTCACGTTTGTGGATAAGGTTGATGACAAGCAGGCTGTTACTGCACCCGTTAAAAGTTATAAGCTTAATGCGTGGGGTTTGTACGATATGATCGGCAATGCGGAAGAATGGACTCGTTCGAATTCTGAAGGCCGAGAACGCGAGTATGTGGTTAAAGATGGTTTCTGGTCGGATATGCCGAAGAATGCCACTTCAGCCACACGTTGGGAATATCATGAAAATATTCGGCTACCCGATTTGGGGTTCCGAGTGATTGTTGAAGAGTAACGGGGCGTTAGTGCTGTTTTTCTTTGAAAACAACCCCTATTTAAGGGTATGTATGGCTGGAGTTGACGGGCGGGAAACAAGTGTAAAAAGCTGTGAAAACAGTGCTTTACATGAGGTGGGGCGGTACGTATAGTCCCGCTCTTACTTTTAGAAGAACAAAGATATAAACAAGGAGTCCACACGTGGATCAAGCAGTCAAAGCTGAAATTAAAAACGAATACAAGCGCAACGAAAAGGATACCGGTTCCGTTGAGGTTCAGGTTGCACTTCTGTCATCGCGCATTAAAGAATTGACCGAGCATCTTCAGTCATTCAAGAAAGATCACAGCGCGCGTCGCGGCCTCATCATGATGGTCAACAAGCGTCGCAAGTTGCTGAACTACCTTCAGAAGGATGATGATGCCCGTTATAAAGAGCTGATTAGTAAACTCGGCTTGCGGAAATAATCATCGATTCAGATGGTCTAAAATCCTTATTTGTTCGTAAGCCCTTTATTTCTAAAGGGCTTGCGTCGTTTCTGGAAAGAAACAGAATGAATTGAGGTTCCGGCCGGGAGTCTCGGCGGAAAACAAGAAAACAAAAGGAAAGGTGCGCTCTTCGGAAAGAAAATTGAGGGCGCAATATTAATTATGAAGGGTACAACCAGAGTAGAATTCGAAGTCGGCGGTAAGTCGATGTTTCTCGAAACCGGCCTTCTGGCCAAACAAGCCAATGGTTCTGTAACCTGCGGCATCGGCGAAAACGTTCTTTTCTCCGCAGTAACCGCAGCCAAACAAGCTCGCGAAGGATGCGATTTCTTCCCCTTACAGGTGGAATACCGCGAAAAGTTTTATGCTGCCGGCCGTTTTCCGGGTGGCTACATTAAGCGTGAGGCTCGTCCTTCCGAGAAGGAAATCCTTACGATGCGTGTTACTGATCGCCCGATCCGTACACTCTTCCCTGATGACTTCCATCGTGAAGTGCAGATCAACAACATGCTTATGAGCTGTGACGGAACACTCGATACGGACGTATTGAGCGTTAACGCTGCTTCTGCAGCCCTGACACTGACTGATCTTCCGTTCGACGGACCGATCGGCGCGGTACGTATCGTACGCAACGAAGGTGCGTGGATCATTAACCCGAACCACGAACAGCTCGAAGCAAGCGACATTGACCTGACTTATTGCGGATCCCGCGACAAGGTGATGATGATTGAAGGTACCGCTGGTGAAATGCCGGAAGCCGAATTCATTGAAGCCATGAAAACAGCCCATGCTGAAGTCGTTAAAATTATTGACGGACAGCTGAAGCTTCGCGCTGAACTTGGCCTGCCGGAGAAAGTTTATGCTCCTGAAGCTAAAGACTCTAAGCTACTCGATAAGGCCCGCGAACTCGTTGGTTCCAAGTTCCTGGAACTGATGAAAATCGGTGAGAAACTGGATCGTCAGGATGCTGTTTCAGCTCTTAAGGAAGAGCTCAAGCCACAGATGCAGGAAGCGTTCGCTGAAATGACGGAAGATGAATACTTTCACGCGTTCCACGAATTGGAAATCGAAACTGTTCGCAAGAATGTTACTGAAGGCAACACCCGTATCGGTGGCCGCGGTATGCTCGAACTCCGTGGTCTGGATGCCCAGGTTGGTGTTCTGCCCCGCACACATGGTTCGGCGATCTTTGGTCGTGGCGAAACACAGACGATTTGTACGGTTACTTTGGGAACTACGAAAGAATCCCAGCGCTTTGATGCCGTTACCGGAGGCAAAGACGAAAAGAACTTCATTCTTCATTATAACTTCCCTCCTTACTCGGTAGGAGAAGTTGGTCGTCTGGGAATGACCAGCCGTCGTGAAATCGGTCATGGTAACTTGGCTGAACGTTCGATTGTTCCTGTTCTTCCGGAAGACTTCCCGTACACCGTACGTGTGGTTTCTGAAGTTATGGGATCCAACGGTTCCTCCTCCATGGCTTCCGCTTGCGGCGGTTGCATGGCGCTGATGGATGCCGGTGTTCCGCTGAAGGCTCCGGTTGCCGGTATTTCTGTTGGTCTCTTTACCGACGAAAAGGGTGCTTCCGTTCAGGTTATCGATATCCTCGGTGTTGAAGATCACTGCGGCGACATGGACTTTAAGGTGGTCGGAACTCGTAAGGGTATCACTGGCTTCCAGGTTGACCTGAAAGTACACGGTTTGAACTGGGATCAAGTTGCTGAAGCATTGGAAATTGCCCGTAAGGGTCGTTGCGACATTCTCGACTACATGGAAAGCGTACTGCCTGCACCGCGCGAAGAACTCGCTGCCTGTGCACCGCGTATCACGACCGTTAAGATCGATCCTGAAAAGATTGGTGCACTGATCGGACCGGGTGGAAAGCACATTCGTGCAATCACCGAAAGCTCTGGTGCTCAGGTTGATATTCAGGAAGACGGTACTGTTAATATTTTCGCTGTGGATGCGGATGCGATGGAAAGTGCTATCAGCCAGGTTAATGCGCTGACTGCAGAAATCGAAATCGGCCGAATCTACGACGGCAAAGTTATTGCGGTTAAGGACTTCGGTGCCTTTGTTGAGTGTATGCCGGGCAAAGAAGGTCTGGTTCACATTTCTGAAATGGCCAATGAGCGTATCGACAGCGTTGATGCCATCTGTAAGCCAGGCGATGCGATGCGCGTGAAGTGCATTGATATCGACAATCAGGGCCGTGTACGTCTCAGCCGCAAAGCTGCGATGAACGACGATGCCGCTGAATAAGTTTCCTTAACCGGAAATAAAAAAAGGCGTTCCGAAAGGAGCGCCTTTTTTTATGCCTCATCCGCAGAATCGGTGGGCCGATTCCGGCTCGGGCAACCCTCCCGTTGTGTGAAACAGGGCGATTTTCAGCA
>JADGFE010000218.1:0-3211 GCA_016744085.1 Kiritimatiellales bacterium
AGAAAGGGTCTATTTTAAAGGAAAATCTCCTGTTTTCAGGGGTTAGGGGCATAAAAGGGCAGCATACTACCCACCGATTCTGCGGAAGAGGCTTAAAAGAAATAATGTCATCATGCATTGATAGAAAATTCTATTACGGGATGTATGGCACATTGTTTGTTTTTAGGAGGAGGCTGCCAATAGTCACCGTAAATTTTTTTTAAAACACTATCAGCGTTAGCTGGAATGGGAACGGTTATATCCTCAAATTTAATCTGAACAGGATGGTCAAACTCTGAAGAATCGTAAGGAACCTTATCAACAATCTGCCAGCAATATTTCTTTGATGAGGATGATTTATTGTGACGTTTAAGGTAGAAATCCCAGATTTTGTGCCACTTAGGTTTCGACAGGAATAGTGCTATGCTCTTGGGGATGACCCCAAGGATTTTCTGTAAAGGAGTTGAACTTGCCGATAAAGGTAATGCCAGCTTTGCTCTAACAATAAGGTTAAGAAGACGAAATACAAGATTATCGATTTTTCTAATGAGGGTGTTTTCGGATACTGTGTCGATTGGAAATATATCTATATAAATACCGTGATGGATGTCTAAAGCGGCCTCCGCAGAGGTTTTGAAAATAGTGCCGTTCTTGCGTAGCTTGGCAAAGTTTAGGCAATAGTTTTTATCTGATACTGAGTCTTGTAAAAAATATTCGTCACTTACCCATGTCGAACCGTGCTGTAGAAAATGGTCATAATGATCTCGCGGCATGCAAATGTCCACGTCGTCATCCCATGGAATAAATCCGTTATGACGAACTGCCCCTAAAAGGGTTCCATACATTAAATAGTATGTTAAATCGTGTTCCGTCAGAATTTTGTCAATGTACTTTAACATATCTAACTGAACGTGTTGCAGCTTTTGTAGATCTGGTTGTTTTAATATCATTACATTTAGTTTACTAATTTTTTATCGAATTTATAAGGTGTTGTCTGATCGGTGTAAGTGTTTTACGGGCGCAAGTGGTATAGTGGCAACTGGACTTACTTTGTTTCAGTGCATATGTTCCGAATTGATCTCGCTTATCCTGTGACTTCATAAGGCCAATCAGTTTATTTCTGAATTCTTCGGGGTCGTATGGAGAGAAAAGATAGCCGTTGGTTTGGTCGTCGATGAATTCAGCAATACCTTTAAGGTTAACGGCCAGTATGGGCTTCCCGCATGCCATTTCGTGGTTGAGGGTATCGGTCATATGGAAGTGATCGGTTTTCTGGCCAATCCGCATGACCAGTCCGATATCAGATGAGGCTAGTGCCTGATTAAGCGCTTTTTCTGAGGGTAGCCATCCGGTGAATACGACTCGATCAGTGATGCCTAGTTTGGCGGTAAGTTTTTTAAGGTTCTCCATTTCAGCACCGTTCCCGATGAGAAGGTATTTAAGGTTGGGAACTTGATCTTTTAACTCTGCGATCTGTTCCAGAATCCAGTCGTTCCCCTTGTTGGGATGCAGGATGCCGTGATGGCTAAGGACTAAATCATTATCTGAAAATCCGAATTTTGTGCGAGTTGTTTTTCGCATCTCAGCATCAACTGGATGAAACTTGGAATGATCGCATGGGTTGGGGATTACATGAATTCGGTTTGGGTCGAGCCCTCGTTCAATCAGAAACTTTTTTGAAAACTCCACGTGGGTGTATACTGCGGGGAGTTTTTTCCAACTTTTACAGTCGATCCATTCGATAAGGTTACGGAACCAATGGAGCCATGGTTTTCCTTCGGTGTAGATGCGCGCAAAGAAGTCCATCACCATAATTCCAAAGTTCGGCCCGTACGTTTTTTGCAGAATGACTGCTCCTAGCGGCAGGGTTTCTTCCCAGTAAATGAAGTCGATACCTAGCTTGGTGCATTTTTTTCCAATACCTGGAAGGGCGAGATAAAAACGCAGGGTTTTTCCCCATTTGTGTTTGGGGTTGGAACGGTCGAAGGTCCAGGGTAGCAGGTGCATCTTCAGCTTGCTTTGCAATTTAGCATTCTGCGGCTCGGCTGATATAGGCCCGAAAAAATGCACTTCGACTTGGGGCTCTAGCTGATCCACCATAGCTGGCATAGCATGGCCGCCACAGCAGATCCAACCCTCGAGGCCATAACGATGGATAAATGCGATTTTTTTCTTTGATATCATTTTTCTATAAGGATCAGGCACTGGGTTGGAGAGGATTTGGCCATCGCGATGGCTAACTCAGTAAAGATGCCGAGTGTGACGGATGGCATATGGTTAATAAAAACTGGTACCAGTCGATTAACTGAGAAATAACAGGCAGTTTATTCCAGATATTAAGCGAGTGTGTCATTGTTCACAGATCCTCAATATTCCTGGAGTTTTTGATTAAGCTGATTACAAGTTCGATGGCTTGGAAATCAATAGCGGTTCCGGTTGGAAGTGCAAGGAGTTGATGAGAGATTTTTTCGGATGTTTTAAGTAGGTTTCCTACATTTGGTTGCAACGTCTTATAGGGCTCCATTTGATGGCAGGGGGGCCAGAAATAGCGACGTGCCAGTATGTTTTCAGCGTGCAATTTCCCTAAAAGGTCGTCGCGGGATAACGGGTATACATCACTGATTTCAATGATAATATATTGCCTGTTACAACTTTCTTTCTCACTGAATTCAATAAGTTTAATGCCCGGAATGTTTGCAAGACCATTCTTGTAAGCGTGGTAGTTTTTCTTGTTTGCATTCATGTACTCATTGAGATGCTCCAAATTAACTAGTCCCATGGCTGCGCAGATTTCATTCATCTTTCCATTAGTTCCGATGGAGACAACATTATCAGTTTCCCGGTATCCAAAATCTTGCATGAACCGTATTTTTTCAGCTAGGTCATCGTCGTTGGTTGCAATTGCGCCACCTTCGAATGTGTTGAAAAATTTGGTGGCATGAAAGCTGAAAACTTCGCACTCGCCAAAGTTTCCAATCATTGTTCCATTGTGTGAACAACCGAATGCGTGGGCGGCATCAAACAGCAGTTTGATTCCATGTTGGTCGGCGATTGCCTGCAATGCCTCGATATCGCATGGACGGCTGTAGAGATGGACTCCCATAATGGCCGTGGTTTTTGGGGAGATGTGTTTTTCGACTTCTTCCGGATCTATGCAATAGGTGCTTTGGTTGATATCGCAGAATACAGGTGTAATTCCCTGCCATTGGAGGGCATGGGCGGTGGCGATAAA
>JADGFE010000218.1:3221-3852 GCA_016744085.1 Kiritimatiellales bacterium
AAATGTGAGTGATGGGATGATGACCTCGCCTTTTAGGTCAAGTGCGCGGACGGCAATCTCAAGAGCAATGGTTCCATTGCAGACGCAAATGCAGTGCTTAACACCGAGATAGTCTACGAGTTTTTGTTCAAGCTCCTGTACAAGCGCTCCATGGTTGGTAAGCCATCGTCGATCATAGATTTCATCGACGTAGCTCTTTAAGCGATTGCGATCACCCATGTTTGGGGCCCCAACATGAAATGTTTTTTTATTCGGATTCATACTACTGATAATGCCGCATTGCGGTGAATGGGTTGAATGGAAAATTGTACCTGCATAAAAGTAGAGAGCATAGCATTAAGTGTGGTGAGCTGGCTTCTGGTAAGCCGTGTGTTTACAACCGGTGCCGGATGGTTGGCCTGTTGCCATGCTCGCAGGATGGCAAGTATATCAGGTGGACTTGCTATGGTTGAAAGCTTCTTGTCCCGAGCGCAACTGCCGCAGACAGCACCTCCGCTTGTGGCACTAAAATCAAGTTCTTTAGTAGCAGAGCACAGTAGGCATCGTTCCAGGTTTGGGGCGTGCCCATGGTGATCGGAAAACTGCAGTTCAGACCAAATCAAAAATTGTGGATGACGGCCGTATTCAGTCG
>JADGFE010000025.1:0-19807 GCA_016744085.1 Kiritimatiellales bacterium
ACCCTGAGCAAGGCCGCTACCTGGCCGGTGTTTACGGCATTCAATAAGGTGAATCAGTTGGGCGTTACGACACTGGTATGCGGGGTTTTAAATTTAGTGCTTTCTATCGGTCTGGTTCTTCTGGGTCACGGCGCAATGGGCGTGGCGATTGCTACCTTAGCCAGCTTGTTTCTTCTGTATGGAATATTATATCCGTGGCGTGTATCGACCATTCTTAAAATTCCACTTATGCCTTTTATGAATTGTCATCTGCTGACACTGGGATTGTTTCTATTTATTACGTATGCATTATCCTACATATTTACACTGTCGATCGGAATCTACCTGCAGGGAGCTGCCGTGCTGTTGATTCTCGCATTGGCCGTGTTGCTCATCTGGGGTGTGTTCCTTCATTCACAGGAACGAACCCGGATTCTAAATTTAGTTGGTCAAGTTGGAGGGAAGCTTAGTGGCATATTTTCAAGATAAAGGGCTGGTTTTTATTCATGTCCCGAAGAATGCGGGGAAATCGGTTGAAATCGCGTTGAACTTAGTAACGGGAAAGTCGTTGAGCGATGCGGGGCGGCGCTCAAAGATAAACCGTGCATTGACGTATCTTCAGCGGGAAACACGGTCGGATGAGGTTCGTTCTGTTTTGCACGGAACACTCGATCTTTCCCTGTGTGCTCAGCACTTGACGGTTCAGGAAATTCAGTTGCTGAATCTTCTCCCTGAAGGAAAACTCAGCGATTATAAAACGTTTGCGGTATGTCGGAATCCGTGGGACAGGGCACTATCGTCCTTTAGACATTTTACTTCGAGCCAAGGCTCTTCACCCGCCGATTTCGAGCGGTTCTGCGAAAATTGGTACAGTATGAAAACGCTGGACCATAATGTAATGGCTCACCAGCGAACACAGATGGATTTCATTGTAGATACACGGGGAAAAGTTGCCGTTGAGCGCATCCTTCGATTTGAGCATTTAGCCGATGATTTTTCCACAATGAGTAAAGAATGGAAACTGGATGCTCCGGAATTGCCACACATTGGGAAGCAGGGCGAAAAAATGGCGTATCAGGATGGATATACGGATAGGGCTAAAGAGATTATTGACCATCTCTTTGCAGAAGATATCGAGTATTTAGACTACACTTTCTGAGCATATGGATCTTATTGCGTTAGTTTGTTATGCAGCAACAACACTTTACATGGTGTTGTTTTATTTTTTAGCCGGGAAGGGTCGTTATTACGAGTTCCCTTTCTGGGCCGGAATTATTGCGGGCGGATGGTTTTTGCCGCAGGCTATTGCAGGGTGCGCTGAGGCGAATTCCTTTCCTGATGGTGCTTATACCGCAGGGATGTTTTTTGCAGCCATTTGCAATGCGCTGATCTGCGTTGGTTTTGAGCTGGGGAAAAATAAACAGGCACAATCCGAATGTTGGTTGGACGCTGATTTTGATATGGATCGTCTGTATACGGCTGGTGCTGTCATGTGCGTGGTCGGATTCTTTTTTCAATGGAAACTGTGGAGTCTTCCCGAGGAAATGTTTCAGGGTTCTCAGTGGTCCGGAGCTCTAGTTAAATATTTATTTTTTGCCAGCGTTTTCAAAATGGGATTTGTTGTGCTGTGGGCTGCATATCTGGCCAAACGAAAGGTAATGAATCCCAAGTTTCTACTTTTCATTGTTCCGTGCCTTATTCTGCTTTTCAACGCATCGATTCTTCATGGCCGGCGTGGCGAAATGATGAATCTGTTCTCTTTTGTTTTTGTAAGCATCTGGGTGGTTCGCCGGATTGCCATCCCTAAGGTCATGCTGGTCAGCGCTGTATTTGGCGGTCTAATGCTGATTAACAGTATTGATATTTATCGCATTATGATGAGTGATAAAGATGTGGCGGTTACAGAGCGGTTAACCAACGCCATTAAAGCGGTTTCAGAAGAGAAGAAGAAAGAGGGGCCCAAGAAAATGGGCAGTGAATTTAAAAACTATATCTACACGATCGCGCTATATAGAGAATATGGGAAGTATGATTTTGGCGGATTTCATTGGAATGAGTTGGTTTTTAACTATGTACCAGGGCAGCTCGTTGGGCGCGAATTTAAGAAATCGCTGATGCTGGAATCCGGGATGAGTGCTCGGGAGGCCGGCGCTGTTCTCCTGGAGAAATTTGGCTATAAGAAAAGTATTGGAAGTACTATTTCCGGCTATGCCGATGCCTTCGGTTCATTCAGCTGGTTTGGCGCCGTTAAATTTTTATTGATCGGGTATATGATGGGGATTTTATATCGGCATGCTATGGCCGGCCGGTTCCTGGGTCATATGCTTTATGTGTATGTGTTGGGAACGGCGATGCATTCTATTTCACATGGTACGAATAGAATTTTGACGTCCGTATGGGTATATTTCTTTTTCTTGGCATATCCGTTGCTTTATAGAGCAAGACTACACAAGTCTACGGACTAATTTTAAATGAGAGATTAATGTGAAGGATGAAAAAATAGTAAAAAAAGGGGATACAGCCCGTGTGCTCGTTTGTCAGCATGGCGCGCGGCATCGCTACGCGATTCCCCGTTTATTGGAGGAATCGGGTCTATTGACCGCACTGTATACAGATTCTTCCGCCCATAGTGGTATTGGCCGAATAGCAACCGTGCTGAGCAAGATTGGATTTAGACAATCCTCATTGAATGCCCTTGTCGCACGAAAACCTACTGGAATTCCTCGGAAGAAGGTCTTTTCTTCGGATGCCGCTCTTCATCTGATGTTAAAGGGGGCACCCTGGTATGATATCAGCCCTACGTTTAAACGATGGGGATTAAAGGGTGCTAACGTCGTATACAACATGTGTGGTGAAGACTATGAATTCCTTCGGTGGGCAAAATCCCAAGGGGCAAAAATTATTATCGATGTATTTGTGCATCCTTCCACCACTCGGATTGTTTCTGAAGAAAATCTAAAAATTAACGATATTGAACTAAATAGCTCTCTGATCAATGACGTTAAAGATCACTTTACGCGTTCGTTTGAACTGGCGGATGTTCTGGTTTGTCCATCGAGTTGGGTGGCTGAAGGTGTTTTGGAATACTCTGCGGAGTATGAAAAAAAAATACGGTTGGTTCCATATGGAAGCAGTCTAAAGCTAAGTGACTCAATTAATGAAAACCCGGTTAAGGGTCGCATACTTTTTGCGGGGAGAGATCCGCTCCGAAAAGGAGTTCATTATTTAGCCGAAGCGGCGCGCCTGGTACGTGAGCAGGGTGTTGATATCGATGTTCATATTGCCGGTCTCAAGGCTGATGAAGTTGAATGGATAAAAGATAAAGATCAACTCAACTGCCTCGGCACCATTCCGCTGAGCCAGATGCAGGAAGAGTTTCGCCAGGCCGATGTCTTTGTTCTCCCTTCTTTGTCGGAAGGGCAGGCTGGGGTTTTGCTCGAGGCTATGGCTTGCGGTTGCCCGGTTATTGCAACCAAAGAAAGCGGAGTCGATTTTGATGCCGGATCTGGCGTAACGGTTCCTTCAAGAAACCCCCAAGAACTTGCAGCTGCAATCATAAGCGTGTTGGGTAGCAGGGGCGTCCGGAATGAGTTTGCCCAAGGGGCACTAAAGCAGTCGGCTATGTTTTCCACAGAAGCGTGGAAGGATCGACTGGATGATGTTGTAAATGAGGTGCTGAATCTCGATAAGGAAAGTGAATGACGAACAAATTACCCGTTTCAATCTATATTATAACCTGCTTGGGCGATGCCGCCCGTGGTGAAATTCTGAAGGCCGTATGTGAAAATGCACTGGAGTTGGACTATCCTGAATTTGAAGTGATTGTTTCGGATAATACCGGTTCATATCCTGCAGAACAGGCTCTTGAAGGGCTGGATGATCCTCGTCTTAAAATTTTTAGAAATACGAAAAATTGCGGTTTTACCGGTAACATGAATTTATGCATGGAGCGGTGTCAGTATGATGTCATTAAGCTCCATTGTGACGATGACTTGCTGCACCGCGATTATCTAAATCTGACGATTCCTTATGTGAATGATGAAACGTTCGTCGTGACGGATTATGAAAAATATATCATTGGAACGGAACCCGAAGATTTGAGGCGCACCATTTCCGAACCGCCTTCAGTGGAAACACGAGTGGCAGGTTATCGGAATGATATTTGGACGACGTCTTATATTTCCTTACCAGCTTGCACGATCTTTACGAAAAAGCTGTTTAAGGACCTTGGAGGTTATGACATCTGCTCGACGGCTACGGACTGGGATTTCTTGATAGAGGCCCGTCGCCATCGGAATGTGACGCATGTTAAAGGTGTTCTTTGCTATATGGGTATTTGGGCCGAAAGTGCCACACAGAAGAACCTCAGTACCTCGCCCTTTTATTTTACGTATGAAACCTTATACACGAAGTTCCGCTACATACGCGACAAAGGGCTGAAATCCACTGACCATATGTATATTTGGGGAATTATACTAAAACAATTCCTCTGGGAAAGTCTGAGGCTTCCAGCACACATTAAAGAGGAGAACTACAGGCGCGATTATTTGGTCTATCTCGGCAGGTTGTGGACCTATATTTCCCTTGGGAAGAAAATGTTTATTCATCGCTCATCAGAATATCAGCCTGGAACGCAGGTATTTAGCTATGCGGATACTTCATATTTGGAAGAGGAATGATCCGGGGCTCAACGACTCCCTGCGGATTGCCGAAAACCTGATGCATGGGCTGCGTGGTGCGGCGCTTGATGTTGGGTTACTTTTTCTCTCCGGGATCGTGCAACTTTTTAGCGTAATTTTTATCAGTCCAGTTGGCATAAAATCATGAATATTTTATCTCTCATCCATGTTCACCGATTACCCAACCCTTCTGGGGTAGGGCGGGTTATGGATCAATTGATTTCAACCCATGCAGAGCTCAACCCTTCAGCCCGTCATCGAATGCTGGTTCAAGAGAAGCTCCATAGGGAACTGAAAAGCAAGCTGGAGCCGTTTTGGCAGGAGATGCCTGCTGAAACTTATAAGGGTTCCACATCTTTCCAACAAGCACTGTGGATATTAGCGGGGCTACCTAGTGCGGAACGCTATTGGAAAGGGGCGGATGTGGTCTATTGCCCGGCGGAATCATATATTCCTACTAAGAAGGCCAAGCTGGTTTGTACGATTCATGATGTTGCAGGATTCGAGGATACGCTGTATCCACCTACCCGCTCTCAGCTGAACCATCGCCGGAAGTGGCGGATGATGTTCGATAAAATGGCTGACCATGCCGATACCGTGGTAACCGTATCCAATTTTTCAGCCACTCGTATAGCGGCTCTGTTTCCAAAATTGGAAAAGAAGCTGAAGGTTGTGTACAACGCACCGCACTCGATATTCGGTACGCCTGTGGAAAAAGACGACGGCGATGCCGTTGGACGGCTTGTTGGCAACGCTCCATTCATACTGGTTCCTGGGGGACTTTCCCTGCGTAAGAATGCAAAATTAATTCTAGCGGCATGGCCGCTCATTGCAGACCAATGTTCCGATGTAAAACTGGTCATATGCGGATCAAGTGCCTCGCAGTACATGGATGAACTTAAAGCTGATGGAGATGAGCGGGTCGTGAATGCCGGTTTTGTCGAAGATGGTTTTCTGAATGCTTTATATCAGTTGGCTACGTTGGTTTGGTTTCCTTCCCGTTACGAGGGTTTTGGTATGCCGGCAGTTGAAGCCATGGTGTGCAGTACGCCGGTAGTGGCTAGCTCGGTGGCATCCATACCGGAAATCGTCGGTGATTGTGCGATGTTGGGAAGCCCTGATGATCCTGGCTGGCATGCCGATGCTGTGGGCTCGTTGATTTCGTCTTCAGAATTGCGCCGTGAGTTAAGTGAGACGGGTCGGGAATGGTGCCGCCGTTTTTCTTGGGAAAATTCTGCCCGCAAACTCGAAGAGGTTTTTGTTTCAGCCTAAATTTTTGGTTGGTACGTATCCACGTTATTGTGAAAATAGAATGGAAAGTAAGATGATAAAAATTTGTATTTGGATGGATGTACCATCGCATTACCAAAGTGCTTTTTACACGGCGTTGAATGAGCGTGATGATGTAGACCTTCAGGTTTGCTATATGCAGGAGGTTTCTAAAACGCGGGCGGCTCAGGGATGGAGCAGTAATCATGCGTATAAACCATACGAGCGTTGTGCTGCCGGCTTGGCCTCTCCGGAGGAACGCCTGGCGCTTATCCCTGAATGGGAAAACCGCATCCATATAATCAGCAGTTATATCAGTGGCGAACAGATTGAGTTTTTTAATGCGCACAACGTGAAATGGTGTCACTGGTCTGAATCCCCCGGAATTCGTCTGATGGAAACGGTGGGCTATAACACGATCCTGTTCCGATTGCTGAAACCTTTGATGCTTAAATTGAAACGTAATGATGCAACGGCGATGCGTGAACATGCATTGGCTGTATTTGGTCAGGGAACCATGGCGGCACGGTCATTCAGAACCATGGGTGTTGCTTCGAAAAAAATCTTTAACCTGTTCTATGCGCCGGAGCCTTTGCCCGAACTGGAGCCAAGCCAAATAGTTGTTGATTTCGCAAAAGGCCGGAAAGTTTTTTTGAGTGTCGGCGCGCTGTGTAAGCGCAAAGGAATAGATGTCCTGCTTGCCGCATTTTCGAATTTGCAAGCCGATGATTGGTGTCTTGTGCTATGTGGACTAGATCGGGAAAATGGAGTGAATCAGGCGCTTGCTAAAAAATGGGGTATAGCCGATCGCGTACTTTTTGTTGGAGCGTATCCGATTGAACGTATTGGAGAAGTTTATGCGGCGTCGGATGTGTTTGTACTTCCTTCCCGTTTTGATGGTTGGGGTGCTGTGCTGAATGAAGCCGCATCGCTGGGGTTACCTTTGATCGGAACGGACTTGTGTGGTGGTTCCTGGCATGTGATCGAAGAGGAAGGCAATGGCCACAAAGTAAAAGCAGGATGTGTACAATCTCTGCGAAAGGCCATGTCTTTTTACATACGCCATCCGGAAAAAATTGAACCTTACGGAGTTGCATCAAAGAAAAGATATTTTGCGGAATTTACGCCAGCGAGAAATGCAGAACGTCTGGTCGAAAGTTTAAATGCAGTTGAAGCGGGAAACCATGAATAGCCAATTCTTCCTAGCCAAGCGAAAGTTACTAAACCAAAGGGAAGTGACTTCTGCTCATGCGCTGAAAGCTAATGAGCAATTGTCTCCTGATGAGTTGGCCAGTCTAAACTGGGAAAAGCGGAAGGAATTAATCCGGTTCGTGTTTAGCCATAACGTATTTTATCAAAAAAAGTATAAGGCCGCAGGATTTGAACTGGGGGATCTGAAGAGCCCTGAGGATTTTGAAAAAATTCCTCCGCTGGAAAAACAGGAGATTCGGGATAATCTAGAAAGCATGGTGAGCCATGGTTTCAACGCGTCATCACTCCCCAGTTCAACAACAGGTGGATCAACCGGGGTTCCATTGAAAACCTATTGTGATCCTTCGGCTCCAGGCAGTGAAATCAGCTGGCGAACGTTGAATTGGTGGGGGACGGATATTTCAGAAAACAGTGCCTATCTATATCGGGCCATTCCTAGTGCCAAATCGCAAATGATGCAACGGGTTTTTCTTTGGCCATCAAAACGAAACTGGCTTGCCGCGCAGGATATGGATGAGGCTTCGATGGAACTGTTTTATCGTCAGGTATCAAAATCAAAACCGAACTATCTGATCGGATATGTTGGCGCGATTGATATCTTTGCCGGCTTCATGGAAAAGTATAACTATCAGCTCGATTCAGTTAAAGCCGTGTGGACAACCTCTGCACCACTGCCTGAGGGTAAACGCGCTTATCTGCAAAGTGTTTTTAATGCGCCTACGCTGACGCAGTATGGTTCGTGCGAATTTTATTGGGTTGCTGCAGAATGCCTAAAACAAAATGGCATGCATGTGGCCAGCGATATACGTCATGTGGAAGTGGTGGAAGGTAACGAACCGGTACCTGTTGAGGAGTTCGGGGATTTGTTAATTACCGATCTTTGTAACCATGCTTTTCCGCTGATTCGTTATCGTCTGGGCGACCGGGGGCGTTTGTTGAAGAAGTCCTGCTCCTGTGGTTTACCTTTTGGTTTGATGGATTATGTTAAAGGGCGCATCTCAGATAAAATTCATTTGCCGGACGGCGGAGCCATTCCCGGAGAATATTGGACGACGATTTTCGATGACCATACCGATAGCGTAAAATCATTTCAGGTGCATCAGTTTGCAGATTATTCAATCACGGTTTATTACGAGTCCCTGCAGCAGGAATCTTGTGCCAAAGCTGTTGCGGCAGTGCGCGCAAAGTTGACCGCGAAACTTGGTTCAGCAGTTTCTCTTAAATTTGAACCAAAGAAAATCAATGTTAATGACAATGGTAAAACCCGATTTGTCGTAAGTGAGATCCGTTCATGAATGTTACTGTACTTTCTACAAGCTCTCGAAAAGCGGGTGGTCTCTTTTATTCTGTGCGCTGGCTTTCGAAAGCGTTGGCATCGCCGGATTGCCAGCTGAAGCTATTAAGCCCCATAGATGAATATTCTGAGGAAGACCTTGGCGTGTGGGAGCCCCTGTCGGTTGAGCTGTATCCAACATTCGGGCCGATCAATACTTCATTCAAACTGAGAAAGAGACTTGCTGAATCAGGAGCGGATTTAATTCATCTACATGGAATCTGGATGGATAATCAATGGGCCGCTCTTCAGCATCAAAAAAAGAACGGAACGGCGGTTGTGGTTTCGCCGCGAGGCATGCTGGATCCATGGGCGCTGAAGAATGCCGCTTGGAAAAAGAATCTGGCTGGAAAACTATTTGCCCGCGAGGCGCTGGAAAAGGCTAGCTGCATTCATTCCCTTTGTAAGTCGGAAACGGAGTCGATCCGTGCGCTTGGTTTAAAAACGCCCGTGGCGCAGATCCCGAATGGCGTTGAGGTTCCGGAACTCGGCGAAAGAAAGAAAGAAGATCGTGCTCAGAAGGAAATTCTATTTTTAGGGCGCATTCATCCGAAGAAAGGGTTGAAGGAATTGCTACACGCTTGGAGTAACGTTTCGGGTAATTGGAAACTGCTGATTGCCGGATGGGACGATGGCGGTCATGAAGACGGTCTGAAGACTTTGGCGCAGGAATTGAAAATTTCGGACTCGGTAGAATTTATCGGCTCGCAGTATGGCGAAGAAAAGCAACAGCTTCTGCAACGGGTGGATGCCTTTATTCTCCCTTCTTTTTCAGAAGGACTCCCTATGTCTGTTCTTGAAGCATGGTCGTATGAGCTTCCGGTTGTGATGACGGATTTCTGTAATATTCCGGAAGGGTTCGAGGCGGATGCCGCTGTCCGTGTTGAGCCGGAGGCTGAGTCGATTGCTAAGGGCCTGGAACAATTTACGGCGATGCCGTATGACGAACTTATCGCGATGGGTTTACGAGGCCGGAAATTGGTTGAGCAAAAATTTACATGGTCTAAGATTGCTGAAGAGATGGCGCAGGTTTATGCGTGGTGCCTGAATGGAGGAACTCCTCCCGACTGTATGGAGCTGTAAAAGGATTTATGAGTAATCTTGATATAGGCGAAAATCGATCCGCACAGAAATATCCTATGCGGATACAAATGATGCGCGTGCTCTGGGCTTTTGGAGGAGTGTTGTTTCGAATGGTACCCCGGCCTTGTTATGCGCCGCGTCGATTCATTTTGCGGATGTTTGGAGCCAAGGTTGGGCGGAATGTGAATATTGCGAATACAGCGGTCGTTTATTTTCCATGGAACCTTGAGGTGGGTAACTGGACGGCTATCGGAGAACACGCCTATATTTACAATCTTGGAACGATAATTATTGGTGAAAAAGCAACTATTTCCCAGCGGGTTCATTTGTGCGCCGGTTCGCATGATTACAAAGATACCGCCATGAGGTTGCTCACCCCGCCGATCTCGATCGGTAGTCAGGTATGGATTTGTGCAGATGCTTTTGTTGGCCCGAATGTGATCGTTGGTGAAGGTGCGGTTGTGGGGGCCTGTGCCGTGGCCTCTAAAAATGTAGAGCCATGGACGGTTGTGGCGGGTAATCCTGCAAAGTTTATTAAGAAGCGCGAGTTTAACCATTCCTCATAACAGGGAACGGAAAGCAGATTTTGGAGCACCTATGTTTTCGATTTTAATATTAGCGTACAACGAAGAAATGAACCTGCCGGGATGTTTAAAATCCATCCCTTGGTGTGATGATATTGTTGTGCTGGATAGCTTCAGCTCAGACCGTACGGTGGAAATTGCTGAGTCCAGTGATAATGTACGGCTAGTTGCGCGTAAGTTTGATGATTTTGCGGGACAGCGGAATTATGCCCTCGATGAAGTGGATTTTAAGTATGACTGGGTGTTTCATCTGGATGCTGATGAACATTTCACGGATGCCTTACTTAAGGAATGCCATGAGGTTGTTAAGCTTAATGAAAAGAGCGGCTATCAGGTTCCTTCAAAAATGATGCTCTGGGGGCGGTGGCTGAAGCATGCCGGCGTCTACCCGGTCTATCAGATGCGCATGCATAAACTCGGAGAAGTACGGTTTGTGCAGTATGGGCATGGTCAGCGGGAGGGGGAATCGGAACGTGGCATTGGTTTTATGAAGGAGCCTTATGAACATCACTCCTTCGGCAAAGGCCTGGCTGAATGGTTTGAACGACACAATCGCTACTCCACCAATGAATCTATGGAAACCATGGAGCGACTGTCTGGGAGCGGTATATCGCTAGGAGCGCTGTTTTCATCAGATCGAATTAAAAGACGGCGGACGTTGAAGGAAATTTCTTTTCGCTTGCCGTTTCGTCCGGGGTTTCGGTTTGTCTATCAGTATTTTATTAAACTGGGATTCCTCGATGGCTATCCCGGATTTGCCTATTCGTTAATGCTGACTATTTATGAAGCACAGATCAGTTTAAAGGTAATGGAGCTTAAGTTGCGTAAGAAAAATGCACGTACGTAGATTGAGGAAAATTCATGAGTATTTTAGTTACCGGCGGCGCCGGATATATTGGTTCACATGCTGTTCTGGCTCTTCGCGATGCCGGGATCAATGTGGTGGTTGTAGATAATCTGGTATACGGGCACCGGGAAATTATCGAACCATTGGATGGCGTGAAACTGATCGTCGGAGATATCGGCGATAGAGTTTTGATGAAGCGGGTCTTTGCGGAAAATGACATCGATGCTGTCATGCATTTTTCAGCCTATGCCTATGTTGGTGAATCGGTAGAAAATCCTTCCAAATACTATCGGAATAATGTCGTTTCGATGATTAATCTGCTGGATGAAGTTGTGGCTTCCGGTATTAAGAAATTTGTATTTTCATCCACCTGTGCAACGTACGGATGTCCGGACGAAATACCGATATCTGAAAGCTGTCCGCAAGCTCCAATTAATCCATATGGTGCTAGTAAGCTGATGGCAGAAAGAATTTTGGATGACTATGATGTGGCTTATGGCCTGAAGTCGGTCATCTTCCGCTACTTTAATGCTGCTGGTGGTGATCCTGCCGGCCGTAGCGGAGAGAATCATGATCCTGAGCCTCATTTGATTCCGCTGGTATTCGATGCTGCGGCGGGTTTAAGAGCGCATATTTCTATTTTCGGCGATGACTATGACACCGAGGACGGAACGTGCATTCGGGATTATATTCATGTAACAGACTTAGCGAGTGCGCATTTATTAGGGATTGATTATCTGACAGAAAGTGGAGAATCAAATCGATTTAACTTAAGCAATGGACTTGGTTACTCTGTGCTCGAAGTTATTAAGTCCGTTGAACGGGTATCGGGCCTGTCAGTTCCTGTTGAGCGTGTAGTCCGCCGGGCCGGTGATCCGCCCGTGCTTGTAGGGGATTCCGCAAAGGCTCGGTCGGTATTAGGCTGGGATCCCAAATATGCTGAACTGGATACGATCATTCAGCACGCTTGGAAATGGCATCAGAAAATATCGTGAAATGTATTTGAATGACCTATAAATAAATCGTTTTAGGGTAACCAAGGTTGCTCCAGTATCGTGCAGGTTGGAAATTAATCTATGAAAGTATTGGTAACAGGGGTCGCTGGCTTTATCGGGTTTAACGTCGCCAAGGCATTGCTTAATGCCGGGCACGACGTAGTGGGCCTGGACAATTTTAATGACTATTATCCGGTAAAACTTAAGCATGCGCGACATGCTCAGTTGGAAGGGGTTAAAGGCTACACCGGTTTGTCGATGGATGTGGCAAGCTACGAAGCGTTGGCAGCGATCTTTAAAGAGCACTCCATTGATCGAGTCTGCCATCTGGCTGCCCAGGCCGGTGTTCGCTATTCATTACAAAATCCATTTGCGTATGAGCAGTCCAATTTAGCCGGATACTTAAATGTTCTGGAATGCTGCCGCCAATACGGCGTTGCACGGCTGGTTTACGCTTCAAGTTCAAGCGTTTATGGCGGGAATAAAAAAATCCCATTCAGTGAATCGGATGCGGTAGATAACCCCGTAAGTTTTTATGCTGCAACCAAGAAAGCAAATGAGCTTATGGCTCATTCCTATACTCATCTCTATGGATTTCAGACGGTTGGGTTAAGGTTCTTTACGGTTTATGGACCATGGGGGCGCCCTGATATGGCTTATTGGCTTTTCACGGATGCCATGCTGCAAGGCAAGTCGATCAAGGTGTTTAATCACGGCGATATGAAACGTGATTTTACGTATATTGATGATGTGGTTAATGGAGTTCTAAGCGCCCTGTTTGTTGATGGATTGGCTCCCTATGAAATTTTTAACTTAGGCAATAACACTCCGGAATTATTGATGGATATGATTGGATTTCTTGGAGAAGCACTTGGTATTGAACCTCAAATGGAGATGCTGCCCATGCAAGCCGGCGACGTGCCGATAACGTATGCCAATATTGAAAAGGCGCAATCAAAGCTGAATTATAAGCCTTCCACGAGTATGCAAGATGGGCTTGGTCAGTTTATAGATTGGTTTAAAGATTGGACTGCATAGCACATGAAAATTTCTATCATAACGGCAACGTATAATTCCGAAGCGAGTATCATCGATACACTCAAATCGATTCAGATGCAGGATTTTCCGAGGGATGATATTGAATGGATTCTGGTGGATGGTGCTTCAACGGATAAAACTCTTGAACTCATTCAAGCTGAAGATTTCCATCCGGACTTGTGGGTCTCTGAGCCGGATAAAGGCATCTACGATGCGCTGAACAAAGGGGTACGCATGGCGACAGGAGATGTCGTCGGTTTTCTGCATGCGGATGATGTTCTTGCCTCGAGAAGTGTTCTCTATCAGATCGGCTGCGCACTGAACAATTCCGGGGCTGATGCGGTCTATGGCGACTTACAATATGTTCGGCCTGCCGGAGACGGTGAATTCACCGTTGTGCGCCATTGGGTTAGTGGAATTTATTATCGGTGGAAATTACGGTGGGGTTGGATGCCTCCGCATCCGACGCTTTATCTTAAACGTGAAATCTATGAGAAAACCAAACTAGATAATGGCGAGTTTTTCGATACGTCCTTCAGTTGTGCGGCAGACTACGACTTTATGATGCGGATTTTCTCAAAGTTTAGGGTCGAGCCTGCCTATCTGCGTATGGTGCTGGTGAAAATGCGAGTTGGCGGCGTCAGCAACCGTAGTTTAACGCACATTCTCATCAAATCAAAAGAAGACTGGAGAGCTATCCGAACTAATAGAATTGGTCATGTGCATACCTTAATCTGGAAAAACCTGAGTAAGGTTACTCAGTTTCTGAAGAAGGGATAGATGCATGGTAGCCTTAAATATGGAGTAGCTACTGGAATTTGGGCATTCCTCGTTTTAATTGCTCTTCTAATGCCTTCGCCTAGAGGGTGGGGTCAGTTGGGGGAATGGCTGGGACCGCAGTATGCCCGTGTTGAGCATATAGTTCAGCCGGTTGCGCATTTCTTTTTTTTAGCTGTGATGGGTTATCTTCTTATGAGGAGCTTGGCTTGGAAAGCAGTATGGCACAGAATTTCCATCACATTAATGGCGTCGTTAGTGATCGCGGTAGGTTTTGAGGCCCTACAATCATTGCTTCCCCAAAGATTTTGTAGAGCAAGTGATTTGGGAGATCTGGCGTATTCAGCAGTTGGATCAGGTGTAGGTTGTCTTTTTGCTGTAATTTTTGAAAGGAACTCCGAAAAAACGAAACGGATAGGATGCCGAGGTGACTAACCTTTAATGTAGGATAAAAGCGGAAATGTTGGGTGGTATTGTTATCGTAAAATGCTGACTGATAAGGGCTTGTTTTGATTGGTCTAAATCCTAAACTCTTTCTTGAAATTAAAGATAGAAAATAATGGCAATTATCCAGGAAGTTTCGTACCTTATGTGCCGAATACTCCAATACATGAAAATGTGAAACAGGTGAAAATTATGAATAAAAACACTCAAATTTTAGTAGCACTGGCGGCTTCGTTACTTGTAAAGGGCGTGAATGCAGACGTTTTCGGAACTGGTCCCAATCAGTTTACGATGGATTTTGTAAATATCGGTAGCGCGGGAAATCCAGCAGATAATACCGGTTATGGAGCCGTTTCATACGGCTACCGGATGGGAACATTCGAAGTTACGGTAGATCAGTTTGCAAAAGCGTATGCTTCGGATAATAACATCAGTGATAATAACGAAGGTATTTGGGGCACGCCAAACAGCCCTGCATCACAGGTAACCTTCCATGAAGCCGCTAAACTCGCTAACTGGCTGACAAGTGGCAACGCCAATAATGGGGCATATACAATTTCAGGAGGTCTCGTTACCGGTGTTGACCGTGGAGCGGCGACAGCTACCTACGGAGTTGCCTATGTAGTGCCAACCGAGAATGAGTGGTACAAAGCAGCCCACTATAACGAAAGCGGTCCAGGTACGGGATATCGTACGTATACATGGCTTCCCATCAGCACCCCATTGGCGGGCAGTGCTAACTACGACAACACCACTGTTTGGGATGTGGACCAAGGTGTGCAGGACCAAAATGGAACATTCAATATGACAGGAAATATTCGTGAATGGACCGAAAGTTCATACTCAGGATCAACGAACTTTTTGGATCACAAGGTATTGCGTAGTGGCACTTATGATTCGCCTGTTTCAAAACTCGGTGCGGATAATGAACGCTGGCAAGTATTCGGTTTGGGAAATAGCACCTCTGAGATCGGTATACGTATTGCAGCTATTCCTGAGCCGGGCACCATGAGTCTGATGGGAATCAGCACCTGTGGATTATTTATCACGCGTAGGGTTCGACGCAGAAAACTGGCAGGCTCTTCTCTTATGCCAATCCGTCGTCGCCCGAATTCCTGCGATGTATTTGAACTTCAGGCTGAGGGTTACGAATATGCTCAGGATGATGCTGATGAAAGCAACTATTTATCTATCCTGATGGATCACATGATTGACTGGTCTTCTGTTGCGTGTTCTTGGACTTATAAGCAGTATAAATCAGTTGATGTCATGTTCTGGGATAAGATGGTTGTTTCTCATGAAAAAAGAGCCATTAGATCAAAAGCTCGTCGAGCTAGCTTCAAGAAGAAGGCTTTGGCTGGTTTTGATGGATTCCTTGCATTGATCATGAAATAAATCGATTTTATGGGAAGGAATTAAAATTCCTTCCCTTTTTTCTGTCTGGCCCCGTCCTTCGGCATTTGAATCATCATTTTAGACAAGCCCGTTTGTATTTAAGTTATACTCAGTAGGCTGGCAGATTTCAGCATTCATTGAATTGCTGCTTACCTTCTTTATCTATCTCCACCTCGTTTTTTGAACTGTCGGAGAGGTTTCAATATAAGAACCATTGCTGTTTAAATGCCCTGTCTGCATAAATCTGGGTATGACTGGCGCACTACTTGCTTTAATGGTTAATAATTTATTGGAAGTGGGTATACCGTTGTTGGCAATACTCATGTCTCATGATCTAGATTAAGTTCGTAGGCAAAGCTGAGTAAATGCATGGAAGTTGGCGATAGAGCAGATTGGTCTCCGGATTTATTCGGCAAACGTATCTTTATTACAGGGGGAACGGGTCTATTTGGAAAATGGATGCTGGAATATTTTCTAGCAAGTGGTTCCGACCTTGTTTTATTGACCCGGAATGAGTCGCGTTTTCGTGCTGAATTCCCCGTGTTTTCCTCACATTCCGGTCTTTCGTTTGTTGAAGGCGACGTTAGAGATTTTTCCTTCCCGGAAGGCCGATTTGACTACGTAATGCATGCTGCCACTCCAGTGTGTTCGGATGACATGGATTTATGTCCTGATCAGCTGTATTCAATTATTACTGAAGGAACGCAGCGCGCCCTTGATTTCAGCACGAAGGTTGGTGCAGAGCGCTTTCTGTATGTGAGCTCGGGAGCCGTGTATGGTGGTTTGCCTCCAGAAATCACACATATTTCAGAGTCATTTAAATGCGAGCCTGCTAATGCATATGGCAAAGGTAAGCTGAAGGCAGAGCAACTCTGTATAGAGAGCGGATTAAATATGGTAATTGCGCGATGTTTTGCATTTGTTGGTCCTTATTTTCCTCTCAATAGCCATTTAGCTGTCGGTAACTTTATTAGAAACTGTCTGAAAAATGAGACGATTGAAATCCTAGGGGATGGAACTCCGATGCGCTCCTATATGTATGGAATGGATCTAGCCCCTTGGTTATCCAAAATACTTTTGAGTGGAGCTTCTGGGCACGCCTACAATGTTGGATCTGATCAAGGGATCAGTATCGGTAATCTTGCGCATCTGGTGCGGGATATAGCTGGGGCCGGCAACGATGTAATTATCCATGAAAAGGCCGATGATGCTAAATTTCCCAGTTGGTATGTTCCTTCAATCAAAAAGGTTAATGCTGAGTTGGGATTGAAAATTGAAACCAATATGGAGCAGGCAATTGAGCAGACAATAAACTGGTTTCGAAAACGATGATTAACTGGTGCTCTCAGTTGAAATTTTTTTGTTTAAAAAGAAAATCTAAAAGGTAGATAGTATGAAGCTTAGTAAATATATAACTAATTTTATGGAAAACATTACGGATACCGCATTTTTGGTATCCGGTGGTGGAATTATGCATGTGGTTGATAGTCTGGGCCGATCTCAGATCGAATGCATTTGCTGTCATCATGAGCAGGGCGCTGCTAAAGCTGCCGAGGGTTATGCCCGCATGAAAAATGACCTGGGATTCTGTGTGGTAACCACAGGGCCGGGGGCAACGAATACTTTTACCGGCGTGGCCGCGGCGTGGCTGGATAAAGTGCCTGTATTGTTCATATCCGGTCAGGTAAGAACGGAAGTAATGGTTCCGGAAGATAAGCGTTCTATTCTACGTCAGGTTGGGCCTCAGGAATTGAATGTTGTGGACTGTGTGAAACCTATCACAAAATATGCTGTCACGATCACGGATCCCAATGAAATTCGGTATCACTTGGAAAAAGCAATTTATCTGGCCAAGAGCGGTGCGCCGGGGCCGGTATGGCTCGATCTTCCGCTTGATATGCAATATGCAGAGATTGATGAAACTTCATTAAAAGGTTTTGAGCCACCAGTCGTTGCTCCTCCGGTAATTCCAATTGGAGAAATAGCGGATATTTTGAATAAAGCCGAGCGACCTTTGTTGCTGGTAGGTAATGGTATTTGGTGTGCCCACGCCGTTGATGATCTTTACGAGTTTATTGAAAAGACACAAATTAATGTTGTCGGCGCAATGAGTGGAAGGGATCTGGTAACGCGGGAATATCCGTATTTTATTGGTGAGCAAGGAATGACAGGAAATGTATCTGCAAACTATGCGGTTGACCATTGTGATGTTCTGTTGATTGTTGGAACCAGAATGCAGATCCGACAAACCTCATTTGACTTTGATAAATTTGCTAAAGACGCGAAGACGATTTTTGTAGAAATTGATCCGGCTGAATTTGATAAAATAAATTTCAAAGCCGACATTCCCGTCTGTGCCGATGCAAAGGATTTCCTGCAGCAAATAAATAAGGAAGATCTATCGGTAACTCGCTGGGATGTTCCGATGGAACCGATAGCCTATACGGAGCAGGAAAACTATATTGATCTTTATCAGTTCTTTGAGGAATTCAGTCGCGTCAATGAATTTGATGTCATGACGACGAATGGTATGGCCGCCGAGGGGCCGCATCAGGCGCTTTTCAATCGAAAAGGTAAGCGGATTATTACGAATACGGCCTGTGGTGAAATGGGGCATGGATTGCCTATGGCTCTTGGAGCTTGTATGGCCAATGGAAAGACTCCGATTGTCTGTTTCGAGGGCGATGGTTCCATTATGATGAATATGCAGGAGCTGCAGACCATTCTTTATAATAAGCTCCCTGTGAAAGTATTCGTGATCAACAATGGGGGCTATTTCTCCATTCGAAATACCCACGAAAAGTTTTTCGATAAAAACTTCGCTTCCGATGAAACATGTGGCCTTTCCCTGCCGAACTGGAGGGAATTGGCTCCTGCATGGGGATTGGGTTATGAGCGTATCGATACCAAGGCTGATTTGGGAATAATCCAAAAAGTGTTGGATTCCGATGGCCCCGTTATATGCGAGCTGATGGTTAATCCGCGACAGCCTATGCTGAATAAATGGGCCCCGTAATTCACATCAGATATTAAAGGACTAAAACGATGAAGCATGGAATTATTGAAGGGTTCGAGATGCACCGCACCAAAGAAGGTTTCGGGATCCCGTCAAATGGGAATCGGGTATCTTTGATTGAAAAAGCAGGAGCTCTCGGCTTTCACGGAGTTGAGTTTGGGATCAGTCATGATTATGCAGAAGATCCATTTTGGAATGGTGAAGGTGAAGAGCGCGCACATATGAAAAATGCATGCGAAGTGACCGGTGTAGAAGCTACGTCAGTTTGCCTCCATATGCTGAATGATATATCGAACAGTCCCGGAAGCTGTGAACCGAGTGAAAGAGAAACGGCTCATTTAATTATTAAAAATACGATAGTGGCATGTGATGAGGTGGGGATTCCGCTCATTCTTATCCCCTGTTTTGGATCGGCTGCATTAAAAAAAGACGAGCAAATTGAGCATCTCATCGAAGGGTTGAAGCTGCTGGCTCCAATTGCGCAGTCACATAGAGTTAGCATAGGGCTCGAAACCTCTTTGAGTGCACCGGATATGGTTCGGATTATTGATGCGATTGGGTCAGATCATGTGAAAGTCTATTTTGACACCGGTAACGCTGATATCATCGGATACAATATTCTCGATGAGATTAAAGAACTTGGATCCCGAATCGTGCAAGTGCACATGAAGGAGAACCCAAGTGGGATTCTTGGGCAAGGGAAAATTAATTTTAAGGCAGTTTATAAGGCGTTAGAGGAGCAGGGCTATGATGGATACCTGGTCCTCGAAACGCCGGCATTGAATGATGCGATAGCCAGTGCTTCCAGAAATTTAGGTTATATGGAGGGACTGAGTAGTGTGTTCGCATGATAGACTGCAATATTTATGTAGCGTTAAATGCATGGGTCTAATTAAATTGGGTACGATTACTGCTCATTAGGATGAGATCTGTATTAGAAACAAATAATTTAAGAATAGGTTTATACGTACTAAGGACAACAGTTGGTTTAATTAAAATAAATGAGAGAAACTATGACAAAACAGAGTATGTTTAATAAGTTGTTTATATTTGAGATGGCGAATAACCATTCCGGTGATCTGGAACACGGTATCCGCATCATTAAAGAAGTAGCAGCAGCTGCAAAAAAGCATGATTTTAATTATGCATTCAAATT
>JADGFE010000025.1:19817-23115 GCA_016744085.1 Kiritimatiellales bacterium
ATAGAAATCTGGAAACGTTCATCCATCCCGATTTTCAGGGACGCGATGATATTAAATATGTGAAACGCTTTTCCGAAACCAAGATTCCGGAATCTGATTTCCTCGCGATGAAGAAGGAGGTGGAAAATCAGGGTATGATGACCATCTGCACTCCTTTTGATGAACCTTCAGTCGATAAGATTATTGAGCACGACTACGATGTCATTAAAATCGGAAGTTGTTCTTTCACAGATTGGCCGTTGCTGGAAAAAATTGCCGCTACCGACAAGCCGGTAATTGCATCCACAGCAAGTGCCAGTTTTGAGCAGATCGACCAAGTTGTTTCATTCTTCCAGCACAGAGATAAAGAACTTTGCATTATGCATTGTGTAGGGGCCTATCCAACACAGCGTGAAAATCTGCAAATGAACCAGCTGAAACTGCTGCAGGACCGTTATCCTGAATTGGCCATTGGATTCTCCACCCATGAAGAGCCTGATAATATCGATTCCGTTAAGGTGGCAGTAGGTATGGGCGTAAAGGTATTTGAACGTCATGTAGCTGTGGATACCCCTGAATATGGAATCAACGCATATTCTTCCACGCCGGAACAGATTGATAACTGGCTGGCATCCGCGGAAGATGCTTTTGTTATGAGCGGTGTTGAAGGTGAGCGTTATGGCATTACCGAAAAAGAAATTACTGATTTACGCGGATTGAAGCGCGGTGCTTTCGCAAAAACGGACCTTAAGAAAGGCGATAAGCTGACTTCTGAAAACGTTTTCGTCGCCATCCCTTGTACAGAAGAGCAGATTGTTGCGAACGACATGTCCAAATATACAGAATATATTTTGACGGAAGACGTGCCGGCAAACGGTGCAATCAATTTTGCAGCGACGACCTGTAAGGATCTTCGTGAAAATGTTCTGAGTATTATCAGCCAGGTAAGAGATATCATTGTTAAGAGTCATATCGCGTTGCCTAACAAAATCGAGCTAGAGCTTTCGCATCACTACGGTATTGAGAAATATGAAGAATGCGGGTGCGCGATTTTGAACTGCATTAACCGGGAATATTGTAAGAAGCTGATCATTATCCTTCCTGGCCAGGATCATCCTTTCCATACACATGTGAAAAAGGAAGAAACTTTTCAGGTATTGTACGGTGATATGGATGCGGTCCTTGACGGCAAAGAGCTTCCAATGAAAGCCGGTGATATGCTGACTGTTGAGCGTAATGTAAGTCACAAGTTCTCGTCCAAAACCGGATGTGTATTCGAAGAAGTTTCTACCACACATTATGTGAATGATTCCTACTACGACGATGATGCTGTAATGAATAATCCGAATCGCAAAACCAAGCTGACCTTCCGGTCGGATTGGCTTTACAAAGACCTTAAGTAGGATTATCTATGCTGACGATAGCCTGGGATGTTGATGATATTCTGAATAACTTAATGGAAGGTTGGTTGGAGCAAAAGTGGAAGCAAGAGCATCCGCAATGTAATTTGACCTACGCTGATATTAAAGAGAATGGTCCGCAGCATCTCCTAGGCATATCGTTACAGGACTATCTGAACTCATTAGATGAGTTTAGACAGTCTTCGGCCTTTTCAAGCATGGAACCTAATCCATTAATAATGGATTGGTTCGAGCAGCATGGCAGTAAGGCAAGGCATCTTGTCATTACTGCCGTTCCTTTATCCTGCGCTCATATATCAGCGGAATGGGTTATTCGGCACTTTGGAAAATGGATCAGGACCTTTCATTTTGTGCCTTCATTTCGGGAAGGTGTAGAGCTCCCTGACTACGATCCGAGAAAGGTTGATTTTTTACAATGGATCAAGAAGGTTGATGTGCTGGTAGAGGACAACGAAAAAAATGCTACCGAAGCTGTAGAAGCGGGTACGCAAGGTTTGCTGGTCGATCGGCCATGGAACAGCAGTACTCAATCAATGAAAGATGTGTTGGCAGATTTGACCGCTCTCGTGTTCTAGTTCAAACAGAAAACGCGCCTGAATGAATTTTACGGCCTTCTACTATAAGGATTCCCGATTATGAAAAATATGAAATGCAGAGTATGTGGAACCGGATTTTTCCCTGAGCCCTTGTTGAAGTATAAGAAGATGCCGAAGGCCGCCCAGAACATGCCGTCAGCAGATGAGTTAGACCAGGATAAGGGCGTAGATTTAGAGGTGTATCAATGTGCTGGATGCGGCTTGGTGCAGCTGAGCAATGAACCGGTTGATTATTATAAAGACGTAATTCGGGCATCCGCTTTTTCTGCTGAAATGGAGCAGTTCCGCAAGGATCAGTTCCGGGATCTTGTTAAAGAATATCAACTTGATGGAAAGAAGGTCTTGGAAGCTGGCTGTGGTCGCGGTGAATACCTGGCCCTCATGGCCGAGCAGGGCATGGATGCCTACGGGATCGAAAACCTGAAAAATTCGGTCGACTACTGTACTGAAAGCGGTATGAAGGTTGCGGAAGGGTATGTTGATGCTGAAGACTATGAAATTGAAAACGGGCCGTTTGACGCCTTTTTTATAGGTAACTTTTTTGAGCATCTCCCCGATCCGTGTACGGCATTGCGTGGGATCTGTAATAACCTTACAGACGATGCAATCGGTCTGATTGAAGTTCCCAACTTTGATATGATTATTCGTGAAAACTTGTTTTCCGAATTTATCAGCGATCACCTATTTTACTTTACACAGGAAACGCTGAAAACAACGCTGGAAGCGAACGGCTTCGAGATCGTTGAGTGCAAGGAAATTTGGCACAAATACATTATTTCGGCGGTCATTCGAAAAAGAAAGAGGACCGACCTTTCTGTTTTCTATGTCTATCAGGACAAGATTAAAACGGAACTGGAAGCGTTTATTAATCAGTTCAGTGACAAAGAAGTTGCCGTTTGGGGTGCGGGACATCAGGCATTGGCGGTTGTTGCTCTGGCAGAGATCGGGGACAAGGTTAAGTATGTCCTGGATTCAGCTCCGTTTAAGCAGGGGAAATTTACCCCGGCCACGCATATTCCAATTGTTGCTCCTTCAACACTGAATACAGATCCGGTTGAAGCCGTCGTGGTCATGGCTGCTGCCTATTCGGATGAGGTTGCGGATATCATTAAGAATGATTATTCAGCAGATATTAAACTGGCCGTGCTGCGAGACTATGGTTTGGAAATCATCGGATAAGCGCGACTAGTTATTTTCAGCCTATAAAAATGCCTCTTCCGCAGAATCGGTGGGTAGTATGCTGCCCTTTTATGCCCCTAACCCCTGAAAACAGGAGATTTTCCTTTAAAATAGACCCTTTCT
>JADGFE010000219.1 GCA_016744085.1 Kiritimatiellales bacterium
CGCGCACCCTATATGATGTATCAGCAAAATCAGATGTTCCGCGATAAGGGACTCGGAAACTGGGGAGACTTGGTTACAGCCGTTGCCCAGGATCCGGCAATGCTGGTCTATCTGGATAACGCGACGTCCAAAGCCGATGCGCCCAACGAAAACTTTGCACGGGAATTGATGGAACTTTTCACGCTCGGGGAAGGTCAATATTCCGAAGACGATATCAAGGAAGCCGCCCGGGCATTTACCGGATGGATGGTAGAACGACGGAGTTATGCCTTTATGGACCTTACTGCGCTAAAACCGCAACGCCCCTCGGCCATCCAGATGAAATCAAAAATTCGCGATGACGACAGAAAAACTTTTTTCGGTCAATCCGGCAACTTAACCGGAAATGATATTATTCGAATTATTCTGGAACAGGAACAGTCATCAAAATTCATGATGGCCAAAATTTGGACCTTTTTTGCCTACGACAATCCGGAACCGGAACTGGTCGAAGCTCTGGCCCGAATATTCCGTGAAAATAACTATGAAATCGCACCAACTCTTAAAACGCTTTTCATGAGCGACGCATTCTACAGCGAAAAAGCGGTGCGCACGCAAATCAAGAGTCCCGTCCTGTGGCTGGCCGGATCATGCATTGCACTGGATATTGAACTCCCGTCCATGCGGTTCTCTGCCGCCGCGTTACAGGCATTGGGTCAGGTACTTTTTTTGCCGCCCAATGTAAAAGGATGGGATGGCGGCTATGCCTGGATAACCACGTCCACCCTTACACAACGCTACAACTTGGCTGGCACGTTGATCAACATGCGGCAACCTTCTCAAGAAGATCGACCAATGCAGCGACGGAGATTCATGGGTCAGAACTATTTGCTGAATACCAGCGTTATTCTTCCTCCTGAAAAAAGAAGCAGCGTGGCAACTGCACTCCAATACCTTTCCAACCGAATCTATCAGGCTCGTTTACCGGAATCCGCGCTGGAGCCTTTGAAAGAACATCTTCGCAGTCTTCCCGAACCATCGGAGTGGACCGACGAACAAATACGCAACATTCTACATCTCATGATGAGCTCGCCCCAATACCAACTCACCTAAAAGGAGCTGCAATATGAAAATGAATCGGCGCATTTTTAACATGACCACCGTCTGGGGCGGTGCCATTGGTTTATCCACACCCGAATTGCTTGCAGGACAAGCCACCGGAACAGATGAACCCATTATGGTCATCATTCAACTGGCTGGCGGAAATGACGGACTTAATACGATCATTCCTGCCGGTAACGATCACTATTATCGCGCACGTCCAAAGCTCGCCATCAAGTCCGGCTCCGAACTTCGGATTAACGATTCCTCCGGCATGCACCCGAATCTGGCCGGGTTAAACGCTATCTATGATCAGGGACAACTAGCCATTGTTGAAGGAGTTGGATATCCCGCCCCCAACCGCTCCCATTTTCGTTCAACAGAAATCTGGCATACCGGATCCGATTCAAATCGTACGGAAAAATACGGATGGATCGGCCGATATTTTGATCACTATTGCCAGCATCAGTCGGCCAGCATCGGATTAGCCATCGGCAAACAGAACCCGCAGGCTTTCAGCGCCGGAATTCCCAAAGGCGTAACCTTCAGCGATCCGCGTAAACTTAAGGTGGATACGCCAAGAGGATCGGAAGATATGATGATAAAAATGATGGGGATTGAAGACGACATAGACGACCAGTTCTCGGGAAACTCCATTGAAAACCTTTCCGGTAGCAGTTTCGCTGAATCCGGAAACAACCCTTTGGGCTTTCTGAAAAACACCGCTTCCGAAGCAAACAGTAGCTCTAAGTTGATCGAAGCCATTCTTGCCAAGGTTAAGCCGGAAAATAAATACCCCGCAACCGGCCTTGGTCGGGATTTACAGGTGGTATCCCAATTAATTCGCGGCGATATGCCATCGCGCGTCTATTATCTTTCGAAGGGCGGATTCGATACCCACACCAACCAAACTACCGCACATGGAAATCTGATGACCGAAATCGGTGATGCATTAAAAACGTTCAATAACGAACTCAATGCCTCCGGCCACGGCAAACAGGTTGCCGCACTGGTCTATTCCGAGTTCGGACGGCGCGTTCAGGAGAACGGAAGCGGCGGAACCGATCACGGCGTGGCGGCGCCTGTATTTGTTATGGGCGATTCCATAAAAGGAGGTTTCTATGGCAAACGCCCCAGCCTCAAACCGGATGATCTAATCAAAGGCGACCTTGCGCATACAACCGATTATCGAACCGTCTATGCCACACTGCTCGAAAAACATATGGGCATCAACAGCAATCCGGTCTTGCTTAAAAAATCCCAAACACTGGACTTTATTTAGCGAGCGGAGACCAAGTTCAGTCGCTTTTCTGATCGCATACCGGCCCGTTTTTCGAGAGATTGTGCGTCCATTTTACAAAACAGGAAGGCACTCTCATGAACGGATACCTTATATTTATACTCGCGCTGCTGATTTTTAACTGGTTGCTGTCACTAATCGTTGAAACGCTCAACGTACGCAATGTTTCTACCAAAATTCCGGAAGAGTTTGATGAAATATACGACGACGAAAAATATGCCAAGTCCCAGCGTTACCTGAAGGACAATACCCGATTTGATCAGGTACAGGCCAATATCATGCTACCACTCACCATCGCCTTCATTCTGCTTGGCGGATTTAGCTGGATCAACAATATCGCCAAATCCACTTCAGATCACATGATCCTTCAAGGACTCGTCTTCGGCGGCATCCTGATGGTGATCAGCCAAATCGTTGGACTCCCCTTCAGCATCTACAGCACCTTTGTGATCGAAGAAAAGTACGGATTCAACAAAACCACAACCAAAACCTTCATCGTCGATATCTTTAAAGGGCTCCTGCTCACGGCCCTTCTCGGCGCACCGATCTTTGCGCTTATTTTGTGGATTTTTTCATCCGTGACCAATGCTTGGCTTTGGGCCTGGGGGTCATTAAGTATCATTCAATTAATCATTCTATTTATCGCTCCGGTTGCCATCCTGCCGCTCTTCAATAAATTCACTCCGTTAGAAGACGGTGAACTACGAACAGCCATCGAAGAGTTTTCCAAAAAACAAAATTTTACCTTAAGCGGAATTTTCAAGATCGACGGTTCCAAACGCTCCACAAAATCCAACGCCTACTTTACCGGATTCGGTAATACCAAACGCATTGCTTTGTTCGATACCCTGATCGAAAACCATTCCACCGAAGAATTGATCGGCGTGCTCGCGCACGAAATCGGGCACTGCAAAAAAGGGCATATTAAACAGACCATCGTTATCTCGCTAATTTCCACGCTATTAATGTTCTTTATACTCTCGCTCTTTATCACTCAAAGCGAACTTTATGCCGCCTTCGGCATTGAAGGTACGCCGCTGTATGCCGGCCTGATTTTCTTTGGATTCCTCTACGCACCGATCAACATGATTCTCGGCCTGCTCGGAACCATTCTTTCGCGTAAGCATGAATTTGAAGCCGATGCCTTTGCAGCCGAAACCACCAAGGCTCCAGGAGAAATGATCAAAGCCCTCAAAAAGCTTTCTGCGGATAACCTATCCAACCTGACGCCCCACCCAATGAAGGTCTTTCTCGAATATTCACACCCCCCAGTTCTCGATCGCATAAAAGCGTTGAGGGCATTTGAGCGCAATTAGATTGCGCACCCCTTGGGGCACGGTCTTTCTATATGAGCTTAGCATCGTCGCATCAGCATTGAAAATGCGTTGTTTCCATTCGCAGCAATCGCCTCTACGAATCCGGGAAGTGTT
>JADGFE010000220.1 GCA_016744085.1 Kiritimatiellales bacterium
CTCCCTGATTAAAGGAGCAATCAAGGGCGCGAAGGAACAGAAAAAACGCGCCGCTACCGCTTCAAAAGATGCACGGATGTTTACCTTTGATGACGGCACGGATGTCCTACCTAATAAACTTGCCGAAAAACTGGGAAGCAGCATCCGGCTCAAGACACCGGTTACCGGTTTACAATTCATAGAGGACAATAAGTGGCTGGTGAACGGCGAAGAGTTTTCCGACATCCTGCTGGCCATACCTGCACATAGCATCCCTCAGCTTGAAGCCCCATTCGATGCTTCGTCATTCGAAGAAATTTATTACCCACCGGTAACGAGCCTTTCGCTAGGATTCGGCATTAATCAGTTTACTCATCCACTTAATGGTTTTGGCGTGCTGATTCCTAAGCTTGAAAAACGATTTTCGCTAGGCGCTCTTTTTCCTTCGTCTATTTTTGCTGAGCGCGCACCACCGGGTATGGCCTTGCTCACTGTTTTCATAGGGGGGTCACAGTCGCCGGAACGCGCCTTGATGAATGAAGAGGAAATTATTTTGAAAGTTCTCGACGACTTATGCGAACTGCTCGGGTTGGATGGCGAACCGGACTTTAAACATATGAGCGTCTGGCCAAAGGCAATCCCGCAGTATGTAGTCGGTTACGAGAAATATCTAAATACTATGAAACAGATCGAAAGCGATTTTAAAGGCATACATTTTGCGGGACATTACCGGGATGGAATTTCTGTTTCCAATTCCATGCTCTCCGGCATCGGAGTTACAGAACGAATTATTCAACACCAAGACACTAAGGACTCTAAGCAACACTAAGCTTTGTGCTCTTCGAGTCTTAGTGTTTAGATGATTTCGATATGAAACGTGGATTTATTTTAATGAACACCGGCTCGCCGGATTCGACCGATGTGGCTGATCTCCGGAAATATCTTAAAGAGTTTTTGATGGATCCATTTGTCATCGACCTGCCATGGCCGCTGCGCGCATTGCTGGTTTATGGGGTAATCCTTCCCCGTCGCCCTGCAGAGTCGGCCAAGGCCTATAAGAAAATCTGGACCGAGAACGGTTCACCGCTGATCCATTATTGTTCGGAGCTGGCCAAGGGACTCAACGAGAAGTTTGAGGAACCGGTGGAACTGGCGATGGCGTATGGAAATCCCTCTTACCGCGATGCCGTCAGGAACCTGATCGAAAAAGGAGTGGATGAAATCTGCTTACTCCCGATGTTCCCGCATTATGCCTTGGCCACGACCGCGGCCTGCACGGCGGTGGTCAAACGCGAACTCGGCCGACAAAAGAGTGTCGCCAAGCTGCGGGTTGTGCCCCCATTTTATCTGGAGCCAACTTTAGTCGAATCCCTAGCCGAATCATTGAACGGCGTGGAGGAACATATTCTTTTCAGCTACCACGGTCTGCCCGAGCGCCATCTGAAAAAGACCGACCCCTCCGGAAACCATTGCTTAACCCAATCGGATTGCTGCAACACGCCTTCGTCGGCACATGCCACCTGCTACCGCCATCAGTGCTTTGAAACCACAAAAGCCGTGGTCAAAATAGCTGGCATTACAGAAGGTGACTACACCCTTTCCTTTCAATCCCGTTTAGGCCGCGATCCGTGGTTGCAGCCGTATACGGATCAGACACTTCAGGAATTTCCGAAAAAAGGGATTAAGAATCTGGCCGTAGTATGTCCCGCTTTTTTCTGCGATTGCCTTGAGACATTGGAAGAAATTGAAATGCAGGGCAGAAAAATCTTTATGGACGCAGGTGGTGAGACGTTCCGCATGATCCCGTGTCTGAATGACACCCCAGCCGCATTCCAATGCCTGAAGACGCTGATGACTGATGCCGTCAACTGGCCGCCAGCCAAATAGCAACAAAGCTGAGGTCTTCTCATTATATTCCAAAAAGACAACCCCTATTGAGGCAAATAAATACCTTCTTAGACTCCTGCCTTTACTCTTACCAACGTTTGTAACAAGAGTATACCTCCTCCTAATAAGCGTTAATGTGGTAAGAAATAAAATGGTTTAGGCAAAATATAAAAAAATCAATCATCGTTATCTTGTTCATTCTTGCCGCTCTGTATGACGGGTTTCTAGGAGCGGCTTTTTTATTCTCAGCAGAAGCATTCAGATCACCCCTCCCAACCATTTGGGGTACGTTCATTTCCCTGCAGCCCTCCTGCTTGTGTTCACACTCATGTTTCTGGCTATTGCCGGAAAACAACAGGGATCTGATTCCATACAGCATTTTACTCAAGGTTTCATATTGCAGCGTTATCTGCTTTCACTAGTTCACTGCCAGCATTCCATGCATGTGGAAACCATCCGTTTTTTACGATATCATTTTTCTTGTTTTCTTCATCTGAGCGTACGATTCGCTTCGCCCGGCTAAGCAGGAGAAATAAATTATTTTTTCCTGCGATTGAATATTTCTTATCCACCACTTTATGAATACAATCAGTTCACATTTTAAATGAAGAATGGTTGCAAACGGAGGATTAAGATGATCAACAAAACGTGTAAACGCATAGCCGCATATACCCTGCCTCTCATTGCTTTATTTCTCACGGGGTGCGCAACATCCTTTCAGCAGAATAATCTAACTGCCATTGAAGAATTTCCTGCGGTTTATACGGCCAAATCTGTTTCTGTGAATCTGGCATTTACTGGCAAACTTAACGGTAAACCATGGACAGAGAATGATATTCATAATGCGACTTATCTGAAAATCAGGTGTATTAAACACCTAAACGACAGCAAGATGTTCGGAGATATTTCCTCCGGGAATAAAAATGCGAACCTCACTCTTCAGATAGCCATCATCAACGAAAAGATTGCAAACCCGAATGAACAGTTCTGGACCGGATTAACCCTGTTTATCATCCCCTATAAATCTATCGATACATTCCGGTTGGGTGCGGTTATCGTAAACAACAAAACGGGACAACAAGAAAAATTCCGGCTTGAGGAATCCGTTGCCTATTATCAGCAGTTGTTGCTCGCTCCGTTATCCCTGTTTAAATCGCATGACAAAGGTCTGAAGCAATGCAGAGAGCGTCTGTTCGATAATCTCTGCATGGAAATTCACGACTCAGGTATTCTTAAGTAACCTCCATCTGCATATCTAAGTGGCCAGGATTTACGAGAGTACCCAGTTCTTTTTGCAAGATTTCAATCAGCTGGTTTCCCGCGTAATGGCAAGGAACGAGGTAGCCGAAACAGGGCTTTCACGATGGCCTCTATGCGGACTTTCAATACGATTTTCAAATGCAAGCCACCTATGACGGCATAGATTGACATCTCTCCGGTTACGCGCTTGATTTGTTCAACGGTATTAATCAATCCGGCATAGCAGCAACCGACTCGAATCACGAGCCCTCTCGGGGGTTTAATCCAAAGAGCCAGATCATCCTAGCATGGCTACCATATCACCAAAAGGGGTTGCAAAAGTGAACCACTCTCCGCACACATGTTCAGGAAAATCGATGGCCTTGGATGGGTAGAATTCAACGCAAACCCCGCAGCGTTTCCACGGCCAAATTCAGATCATACAACCCGAAGGCTGTAGGCTCCGTAACCAGTAGCGCGATATCGCATCCCTTGACCGCTATCACAAACGGGCAGGAAGTGCCCGGCGGGCAGTCAAAAATCGTTAATCCATCGGTTCGGTCATGCTGCTTAACCGCCCAACGATTAGGATTTTATCCCTCCTGCTTCCCCTAAACTCCAAAGCTCATCGCAGAAGATAAAAAGCAGGAGGATAAAATTTTGTTGGACTGAGCCTC
>JADGFE010000221.1 GCA_016744085.1 Kiritimatiellales bacterium
TAATGTGAATGAAAACTCACGCTCATCGGTGTATGGCGTAACCTTCGAGTCGTCCAGATTGACGGTCACAAAGTTATTCATTCGGCACCCGGTGTTCGGACAGGCCAGTTCCAGCTCGACCTCATCTCCGAGAGAGATCTGGCGCAGCTTGACCAGCGTGAACAGCCGGTCGCCAGACAACAGATCCAGCATGTCGCTTACGCCGGGCTTATCGTTCTCGCCAAGCCGAACCGTGCAATTTTTCAGCACCTGATTGATCGCCTCTCCATTTCGGATGAGACGTTGGTTGGTCAACAATTCTTCTTCAACACCGGTCATCTCTTTGAGTTCGATCTCGATGCCGCTGGGTAATTCAAATGTGTACATTGGTTGGCTCCTGATTAAGTCCAGTACTGATAACAGAGGGTGAGTTTTTCGAAGGTGTTTTCGGTGTTGCCGCCTTCGAGTTCGTCATACTCCAAGCCTTTGATCCATGCGCCGTGCAGCGTCCACCGACGGGTTTCATTGCCGCTCCGGTCATAACGCACCAGATCAATATCGCGCATATAGTCGGAAGGTAGACCGCCGGTGACGGCGTTTACATCCACCTGCTTTTTGACCCATTCACGGGCGGCTTCATCGGAGCCATCCTGTAGGATCCCTTTCTCGAGGCTGATGTCCTCAAACTTCACCCGCCCGGCGACTTTCTGGTCGAACATCGATCCGGCGGGAGCGAAGGCCACCTCCTCAAATTCTGTTTTCGGCTCCTGTCCCTTGTGGAACAGGGCCACGTCAAAGCCGTTCACCTCGATGGCGAACTGCCAGTTTTGGTAGAGGCTCTTTGGCATATTTCCGCTATTCATGATTGGTTCTCCTTATGAGATCAGTTCGCTGAAGACCGCTCCGGTTCCGGAGAGGATAAAGTTGAGTTCGATGAATTCCGCCGTCTTGGTCGGCTTGACGAATACTCGCGCCATCATTTCGTTCCGGTCGATTACCACAGGCGTGTTGGTCTCCTCGTCGCACTGGAATGCATAGTCATACAGACCGCCTTTTTCCTTAATATCCTGAAGGAACGGATTGACCAAGCGTCCCAATGACCGCCACGTCTGCGGGTTATTTGGCTCAAATACCACGAAACGGGAGGATTCGGAAATGGCCTCTTCGATATACATCATCAAACGGCGCACATTGATTCGATCCACCGCCGACGGCTGGCTCTGGAGTGTTTTCTGTCCCCAGATATTAATCCCAGTATCGGGGAAGACAGCAATTGTATTGATGCCTTCCGGATACAGAACATCGCGCTCTCCACGGCTCGTTTTGTAGGCGACCGTCAGCGCGTTAAAAATGCGGCCCCGGTCAATTCCGGCTGGTGCCCACCAGACATGCGTCTTCTGATCGCTTCGCGCACAGCATCCCGCTACCGCACCACTGGGCGGAACATTTTTCTTTTTGGATGTCAGCGGGTCGCTGATTTCCAACCACGGATAATAGAGCGCTGCATAGGAAGAATTGAACGCCGCATGCGTGTAGGTTCCCTGACCTTTACGGAAGTTCACCACATCCAACGGTTCTAGCATCGGCGGTGCGTCGGCAATGAATAGAATATCCTTACGACTTTCGGCGTAGCCAATCCCGGCATTAATAACCGGAACAGTAGTCACTCCAGGAACCATCAACAGGTTCAGCGCATCGACTTCATCAAACGCAAAAAGGCCGGTATGCTGGGATGGATCGCCAATATAATCGGAGTCGGCCATATCCACTACACCGTTTTCTCCGCCGCTCAACGCATAGGTTCCACTACGCGGTGTACCAAACATAAGATCGCCAACCGGCTCCCAAATATCATGTATGATGATGTAGTCCGAAACGCCATTGACGCGCAGCTCCACAAAGTCCGGTGAGTTTTCATCTGAACTGACACGGGAAAACTGCTCAACGGTTTCACCCTTGTGAAGAACCGACAGATTGAAAATGCCCTCGGTAAACCCAAGGTTCTCAATCAAGATTTCTAACCGGTTGGCCCAAGTACCTTCATTGATTGCCAGCACATCATATATCTCTTGTGGAGGAATTGGGGTTCCATCCAGCACCTGCATATCCATTTGGCTGACCAGTTTGGTCATTGCTTTGTGACCCGTTAGGGTATTCCGATCCGTCGGGTCGGCATAGTGTGCTACCCGGCAGACGTACAGCACCGAACCGCCGTTATCAAAAAACGACCGTGCCGCATACGCGAGATAGCCGTCATTGATATAGCCGCCGAAGGTTTTTAGAAATTGCTCCCAGCTCGTTACCAGTGTTGGCTTATTGATCGGTCCTTTTTCGGCGACGCCGACCATGGCGGCGGACGACGTGGAAATCTGCTTAACGTAAAAGCTGAAATCGGTTTCGCGGGGATAAACACCCGGAGATAGATAGCTCGGCATGATTATTTACTCCCTTTGGTGGTTTTCGCCGTGGATGCGGCTTTTGGTTTTTCAGTGGTGAGGGCCGGTTTCTTGGCAGGCTGCTTCTGCAACCGAATCAGCCCATGCTTTTCAGCGAGTTTGATTTCATGCGACACCTCCTTGTCGGGAATCGCAGTGCGCTCCCGCGAGCCGAGATGCAGGGTCTTTTCCCCGGCCATATTGAAGGTGAGCGGCTGGAACTGAAGGTTATGGATTTCAATCACAATACATCTCCTTGAGGGTTATAGGTTCGTTTTTCGTTCACGCTGCCGTGAAACTCGAAAGTGCGATCTTTAATGAGCTGGCCGTTGCGAATCTGGCCGTCATATATCGGGCAGTCCTCGATGCGGATGCGCCCGGCGCTCTGTTTAAGATTGGAAAGGTTGACCCGGTTCAAACCGCCCAGCGGAGCAAGTTCGGTCAAATTGAGTGACCCTTTGTCGGCAATGGACAAAATTGGGGTGCATTGAATGAACCGGGAAACCGCTTCGTGAAAATCGAGCAGTTCGGATTCACGGTCCACCGTGACAATGAGGTCAAAGTCCATGTGGTAGAGGCGTGGAAAAGCACACTCCTCATAGGATAGATTTTCAACGTCCTTCTCGATCAGACGGCTCAAATTGCGCCGTTGGCTATTTTCGGACAGCTTTGGCCCTTGGAGAACCACGCTCGGTGTTCGCTGCACCTCGAACAGATCATCAGGCAAAATCAGAGCCGCATCCGGATGGATGTCGGCTTTGATCTTTCTGATTAAAGTTTCGGTAACAGTTCGAATGGTGCCCACGGCGTTCTCCAATAGCTTCTGGAGGGTTACTTACCGGAAACGCCGTGAATGTGTCGGAATCACAGAACACCTTTTAATGCATCCCGATAATTCTGCTCAATGGCCTTGCGGTGTTTCTGCATAACCGGGTGAAGAAATGGGCGGGCCGGAATGATGATGGTTGCGCCGTTGGGATGGTTGATGGTCGCGCCGTATTCCATTACTGCGCCAATGTTGACCATATCCTCGCCGTTTTGGTTTACGGTTCCCCGGAGCAGGCCGACGAAGGCTTTGTCGGCCATGATCTTCTGGGTAATGGAATTGACCAGAAAGCCGGTGTCGATGAGGGCTTTGCTGGAACCTTTGCGGTCGATGGTGCTATCGGCCAACTTAGCGAAGGGTTTTCCGCCGGGGGCTTGACTGCGGATGCCGCGCTGGATTTCGCGCACGAGAAAAAGTGTGTTGCGAATGGTAGCCTGCTGCAGGGCCGCCGCGATGCGAACACCGAGCGTGCCGTTGAGTTTGGCCTTTGCTTTGTTCCAGTCGCCAGTGCGTTTAACGCCCATGAAGCTT
>JADGFE010000026.1 GCA_016744085.1 Kiritimatiellales bacterium
CCTTCTGTGTAGTGTCGTTTTCGTCGACAACACATTACAGATAAGTTGTTCGGTGTGTTAATCATTCATTTACCCACTGATTTGGCGGAAGACCCATATTTTATCAATCCCATTTTCCTTTTGTAAATATAAACTCGAGAACGGGCGTGTAATCCTTTAGCCCATGGGGATGATGCTTTCCTTCGGGTTTATGAATGACCTGGATTGTTCCTCCCAAGGCTTGATAGCGCTCCTCCATGATCAAAGTATTTTCTGCTGGGGGAACGACGTCATCCACATCACCGATGACATGAATAAGCGGAACATCAAGTTCGGCAAGAGGTGCAAGCATATCGATGGGGTTTCCTTTATACTCCAAAGCCTCTTGTTCTGTTTTGAAATCAAACTTTTTCAGTACCTCAGCCAACCCACTTTTTTTTGTTGAGCTCCCTAGCCCGCAGGGCCAGCTCTTGAAATCGCACACGGGGGCGTCTGCATAGATGGCCGCGACGCTTCTCGGGTTTCGGGTGGCCCAATTGTACGTGGAAATTCCGCCCTGACTAAACCCCACGAGAACTGGTTTCTTATGCAGTTGATATTGTTTTATCACCCATGGATAGAATTGGTTTTTCACTTCTGTATCCGCAGGGCTCCAGGATTTCTCCCCAGTCTTTATGTGTACGACATGAAACCCCCTCTCCAGCATAAGCTTGGCGAAGCGTCTGCCCGGAGAAGTATAAAACCCAAGCCAGACCCACCTGCGCTGTGCATCGAGTTGAGTAGGAACAACGATCTCGACAGCTTTCCCTTCCCATTCTGTTACATATTTATCGAATCCAGAATAATCTGATTTTTCTCCATCATACGTAACGGTGTTATCCCCAAAAGAGGGCAAGGAAAACACAAGAAATCCCACCAAAATCATGCCCATATAAGTAGAAATCCCGTTCTTCTTTTTCGCTGTTCCATAGTGTCGAGTAGACATAATATACTTCCTTTCAATATTTATAAATTTCACTTTCAACATTGCAAGGAACATCAATGCTCCTCACAGAACCGGACTTGTGGATTTCCCACATCCGGCCCTTCGATTTATCTCACATAACACGGATACCCCGTATAGAAATTGTGCCGGATTGACAGCTTCGGAAGCGGATAATGATCGAGATAGGCGGTAAACTTTGCCCAGCTCATACTTCGCTTCTGGCTCCGCCGGATCAACCAATTGCGAACCGCCTTATTCCTGTTAAGGATCGTAAACTGCATCGCGCCGTTCCGCTATAAGGGAAAGCTCGAGCTCTGTTGTATCCATTTCTGAGTATGGCATCCTTCTTGAAATTCTCTTTTTAATAAACCGTCGACTTCTTCGAGTGGACTCCCGTCCTCAAAGAGCATCACCCCGCCTACCTATGCTTTGTCTTGAGTCCAAAGCAGTGAGTTCTTCAAAATCAGGCATAACCTCAAATCAACCAATACCCCTGACGAAATCATCGATCATTCCATTCATTTCTGGCAACTGGATATCGGGCATATTCTCCCGGTTCTCCTTGGTAACAATACGAGTGCTAGATTTAGGTCTAGCACTTTTTTACCTTCACCTTTGATTTATTGAGCTTGTAGCAGGTTCCGTTTAATCCTCATAAGGCTATATTATTCGTCGGAAGAGACTGATTTAAGCGTGATCGTTGAAAGAGCCACCGGCTTTTTTTCCATCTTCTCAGCACAATGCAGTTGCAAAACCGTGGCCCCTTTTGGCAACCGGATAGAACCACACGAAATGGTCTTCCATTTTTTATTTCCCCCTGTTTTCTCCAGCGGAATTGTTGCCTTTTCGTCTCCCACGGTAATGAAAAATGAATCAGAGGCTCCGAGTTTATTCACTGCAATTGATATCTCAAGGTCGTATGTAGCTGCCTCCTCTAATTGAAGCAAATAAGAAGCCTTCCCTTTCTCTCCCCATCCCTCAAGACGCGAGCGACGCCCCAGGCCGTGATCCTTAAAGGAAACCTTTCCCTCCACCACTGCATCTGCTGGCTCCAGGGTAAAAGATCCATCGGTTGAAGAATATACTCGATATGGAGCAACCGTAGGTTTTTCAGAAAAATCCAAAGCAATTACTGTTGCCGCAGAATGAATTGGGGATTTAGGTAATCCCTTTATAATCATCTTTCCATTTTCATTTTGGGTATAGATTATCTGATTCACATTTCCGCCGACTAAAAGACTCCGCAGTGGAAAACTTTCAAGTCCAGGAACAAACAACTGCCCATTTTCAGGCCAATCAAATACATGCAAGTAAATGCGATGCGTTCCATCACCCATTATTTTGGATGTCGCACGCCCCCATGGAAGCTTTGTAAACGGGCTCGCCGTTGTATTATATATTGCTTCACCATTGATCTGCATCCACTTTCCTAAGTCAGACATACGCTGAACCGTTACCGGATCAACCGTTCCATCGGGTAACGGACCAATATTGAGCAAATAGTTCCCTCCTTTACTGACCGCATCAACGAGGCGATGCACCAGTTCTGTGGAGGTTTTAAAGACCTTAGCGTGCTTGCTCCAACCCCATGTTCCGTTTAGCGTATCACAGGTTTCCCAGTCTATACCTTTAATACCCGTTGCGGGAATATGTTGTTCTGGAGTCGAGAAATCACCCAACCAATATTTCTTATACTCATCCTGACTCTTAACTTCATTATTCCACAAACGATTGTTAATCAAAATGGATGGTTGATTCTTCCGGACCAGCGCCACTAATTCCTTTGCCCCCCAAGCTTCTCCTTGAAATTGATTTTTTGAATAATCGAGCCATAAAATATCAACAGGACCATAACGCCCATCAGTAACTTCATTAACTTGAGCGTGGAGATATTTTACATATCGGGACAATTCACGCCCCTCCATAGTCAGACCTTTTACACTTGTTGCCCCTTCACCAGCGGGAGCATCTGGATGATGCCAATCCCATAAAGAGTGATACACCCCGACTCCTAAATTTTCTCGACGAATCGCCTCAACAATTTCTTTATGAAGGTCTCTTCCGGTTACATCCTTTGCATCAAAGGTCGTTTGAGAAGAGTCGTTCATAGAAAAACCTTCATGATGTTTACTCGTGAAGACAACATATCCAGCTCCAGCCTGTTTTGCTAAACGAGCCCATTGCGATGCGAAGTCCGGTGCTGGTTTGAATTTAGGAAGCATCGTTTTTTCATATACATCAGGTGAAACACCAGCTCGCTTCTGAATCCATTCCACTCCACCGGTATAAACTTCCCCGTCCCACTCACCTTCTGCCGATGAATACAGCCCCCAGTGTACAAAAATACCAAAACGAGCTTCTTTCCACCACGCCATGCGCTCACGAAAATCCTGCGGCAACTCGGTATTCAGGATATAATCAGAATGTTTCTCTGAGCTTACAGCGGGATCCGCATGAATAAGTTGGCTGCCCATAATTCCCAATAAAAATATAATACCCAATCCGATTTTTTTCATTTTTCATCCCTTTCTTTACAACATATTATTTCTTTAATATTAAAAACTACCAAGGTGTTATCCTTATAGATACCCTCAGAAAACCCATGAGTTCTATTAGTTAAACTCGTTGTGACTACCTTTCGAACTCTGCAGGTTTAATAGTACGCGTTCGCCAGCCTTCAGCTGGATTGATTTGATGGCATCACGACAACGAACCTGAAAAACTCCATCACGCGTGGCTTCAATTTCGGCAATAACGCTCTTCGGTGTCCACTTCAGATTGATAATTGCTCCACCCCGGGCATGCAACCCACGCACTTCGCCTTCGGACCAAGCTTTAGGCATAGCCGGAAGGAGCCATAAAACACGCTCGCCAGAGCTAAGTTTGACCTGACTCTGTAGTAACATGGTGCAGACACCGCTGGTGTAACCGAAATTTCCATCGATCTGAAAAGGTGGATGCATATCGAATAAATTGGGGTTTATAAGGCGTGAAATCAGCGTGCGAATATTTCCATATGCTGCCTCTGGGCGCATTAGGCAGGCTTCAATATTGATTAGCCAGGCGCGGCTCCAGCCGGTGCGCCCTCCGCCGTTTTCCAAGCGAAAATCGAGTGAATTCCGGATCGCGTCGACCTGCTCAGCATTTTCGATGATATTGTACTGCCGCCCTGGAAAAAACCCGTACGCATGGCTGACGTGGCGATGGCCTGGTCTATTTTCTGCGTGCGGTTCGCGCCATTCCTGCAGCCGACCATCAGAAGCGATCCGGCCTTCGGCCAACTCGGGAAGTACCTTTTTCGCGCGTTTCACCAAATCATCTTCAATCCCCAGCTCGCTGGCGGCCTCAATCAGATCAGAGAGCGATTCCCATGAAATCATCTGGTCGTGCGTATTTCCGCAGGAAACCGAAGCTATTACCGAATTACTACCGACATTGTAGATAAATTGATTTTCGGGAGAAGTGCCCGGCCCAGTAATCCACTCCCCTGTCTTTTCGTCCCGCTGTAACCAGCTCAGGATAAACCGAGCATTTTCTCGAATGGCGGGCCACGCCTGATTCTGAAGGAAAACACGGTCGCCGGTATAACGGTAGTGCTCCATCAGGTGAGCGGTAATCCACGCCCCGTTCATGAGGCTGGAAGCCCACAATGCCTTGCCTCCAGAAAACCAAGTATTTTTCCAAGCGTTAATGGCGTGTCCGCAACAGAACCCTTCATAACCAAGCGCTTTTGCAAACTGTTTTCCCGCAGGTTGCATGGCCGTAACAAGGTCGAGCATCGGCTTGTGAAATTCCGAAAGGCCGGCGGGTTCAGCTGGCCAATAATTCATTTGCAGGTTGATATTAAGATGGTAGTCACCAGACCATGGAGCAATCAGCCCTTCACTCCAGATACCCTGCAGATTATTAGGAAGACCTTCCTCGCGATTACTGGCAACAAGACAGTAGCGGCCAAACTGAAAAAGCAGTTCTTCAAGGTCAGGATCAACGCCGGACTGTCCATAACGCTTAATGCGCTCAGCGGTAGTCAGCTGACGAGCTTTAGAATCGGTTTGTCCTAGGTCGATCTGAAACCGATTCATATAGGTAGCCATTTCAGCCTGTCCTTCAGCACTGAGAACGGACCAATCAACCCCGTCGGCATATGCAAGAGCTTCATCTGCTTTAACCTTCCAGTCAGATAGGGGACGATCTGGATTGGCATTATTATAGTCCGTAGCCGCCGTGTAGAGGAGAATTGCCTCTTGCCCTCCTTTTAGTTCCAGCACCCCATTTTCGGCTGTGATTTTTCCCGACCCATCTGAACATAACTCCACATGACTTTGGTAGCGTGTACCGCCATTGGCCGCCTGCCCTGTAAGCACCAGCTTATTCCCTTCAGAACTGACCGTGTCGCGCGGGTGTGTAAGCGCAAGTTTAATATGCAGGCCAGCCGCCTGGGTGGTGGAGATACGGACGGCTATAACATCGCGATTACGAAGAGCAATGGCTTCTCGAAGAATGATGCCATCGGAATAATGCGCCTCGGAACGACTTAGTCCACTGGTCAGATCCAGCGTGTTACTAATTTTTTCCGGCTCTTCGAGATTCATATGCTCTATCGACACCTTGCCGGCAAACTCATAACTTGCCGGACGCCAAACTGGCTCAAGCAACTGTTTGGTCCATAGTTTTTCGGCCTCTATATATTTTTTTTCTGTAGCGAGCTTGCGGACTTCTTTCATGATTTCTGCGGTGTCCTCAGGAAAGGTAACCTCCTGTCTTGCCCAGATCGAATTATCGTTGAGGTAGAAAGTATCTGTCGGGTAGTTCCCTAATGAAAGCAGGCCAATACGTCCATTCCCGATCGGATAACCTTCATCCCACTTTTCCGCTCCGCGGTCGGAGTAAAGCAGCAAGGGGGAAGATGAATCTGCCTCGGCAGAAAAATTCGATATTGAAGCCGATCCATTTATGCTTTGTGAGTGACGTAGGATAAACTCAACAATGGATGCGGGATCCTTAAGGCTGTGCGGATGATGCCCGATGCCTTCCTTGTGAATGACCGTAATCTCCCCGCCCAACTCCCGGTATCGTTTCTCCAAAATTGCTGTGTTCTCCAAAACCGGAACCACCGCATCGGCATCACCGACAACATGCAACAATGGGACGCCTGCATCAGCCAACGGTTTCAGGTTATTGATGGGGCCTCCCTGATATTCCTCAGCTTGCTGGACGCTTAATCCATAGACCTTCAGGCAGGATGCCCAGTTCTTTGGACTCCCCTTACCTTTGCCCAGACCGCCGGGCCAGCTCGTAAAATCGCAAACCGGTGCATCGGCATAAACACAACTCACCTTTTCTGGATTCTTTGCGGCCCAATTATACAGAATCAGCCCTCCTCGCGACATGCCCTCCAAAACAGGTTTTCTCGAAAACCCATGCATCTCCGTAAGATATTCATAGAATAAATCCCAACGAGAAACTGCTGTTGGTGCTCCATAGAGACCTCCCACATCAACATGCGCGATATGAAAACCTTCTTCGAGAAGAGCAATATCAGTTTGAGGCTCGTGTCCCCAGAATCGGGCACGCCACACCCACGGCTTCCCCTCCGCAATCACATCAGGCACGGCAACCTTGCAACTCAGCCCATTCGTTTGAAACGAATACAAGTCATAAGAATGAAACGAGGTCGGTGTTCCCGACCACGGCACATCCTCGTTTTCGGCTGCTGTGGCTGATAACACGAACGAACATAACCACCATACTACGGCAAGCCCGATCACCTTACTCTGCTTCATCATCATGTATAACTCCTTCGGTAGAAACTTTATCTGGCCGCATAAATGTACTTTTCTCAACATCGACTTTTTTCAACTGCCTTGTTTGCACAGGCATCCAAAGCGAAGAGGCAGGCACATAGGTGATCACCATCAGTGCTGCGATCATGGCTCCAAAAAACGGAAGCATCATTGGGGTTACCTTGGCGATGGTTGTTTTCCCAACCCCGCAACCAATGAACAAACAGGCCCCGACAGGCGGTGTGCAGAGGCCGATGCACAAGTTGGCGATCATCATGATGCCAAAGTGAACTTCATGCATACCAAGCGAAGCGACGACGGGCAGGAAAATTGGTGTGAAAATCAATACCGCCGGGGTCATATCCATGAAGGTACCCACGAACAACAGTAGGAGATTAATCATTAGTAAAATAACCACTGGATTATCAGACAAGCCGAGTAATGCAGCACTGACCGTTTGCGGAATATTGGCCATGGTCATGATCCAACTCATACCGGAACTCGCGCCGATCAACAACATCACCACTGCGGTGGTGATCCCGGTTTGCAACAGTAATTCGGGAAGCTCTTTGAGTTTGATCTGACGGTATACGACCACGGAGAGCAAGAACGCATAAACCACAGCAATCGCCGCCGCTTCCGTTGCCGTGAAGACGCCCTTGAGGATTCCGCCGATGACAACCAGAATGAGCAACAGCGTAAAATAGGCTCGCCGGAAAGTTTTAAAACAGATGCAACAAACTGCGGAAACCGCAGAGAAAACCAAGAAGCCAAAACCAATCGATTTTCCAAACATTGGAACCTCATGCGGCACCCATCCACTCTTACTCGCTAGAATAGATAGAATAATCCCAGCGATCAGAAGGGTGGCAGAAATAGGTTTCCAGCGAGGCATCTCAATGACCTCGCCGCGGTAGCCGGCGAAAATCGAGATCACCCCGGCGACCAGCATGATAAACAACCCCATGATAATACCAGGCAGAAGACCTGCCATGAACATGGCGGCAATCGAAACCGATCCGGCTGCCACAGAGTAGACAATCATAATATTGCTCGGAGGAATCAATAGCCCGGTCGTCGCGGCGGTAGTGGTGACTGCCACATTGAACTCGCGTCCATAGCCCTTCCGGTTCATCTCAGGAATCATGAATCCACCGACCGATGAAACTGCGGCCGCGGCCGATCCTGAAATGGAACCAAACAACATGCAGGTGAGCGTATTGACATAGCCAAGCCCGCCAGGCAGACGCCCCACCAATGTTCCAGCAAAATCAATTAAACGCCGAGCCAAACCACCCCGCCCCATTAAATGCCCCGAAAAGATAAAAAATGGAATGGCCAATAGCGCAAAGCTATTTACTCCATTCGCCATCTTAGCCGCCACGACAAGGGTCGGATCTGAGCCTTCGGCAAGAATAGCGAAAAAGCTCGCTAACGCAATCGCAACGGCAATGGGCACATTCATGATGAGCAGGAAAATAAAAACAACGATAAGAACAAGAGCAACGGTTCCCATTAGAGAGCCTCCTCTGATGCGGTATCGGAGGACAACTCAGAATCACACCCCACGAGCGTCTCTATAAGATTTTCAACAGTGTAGATCACCATGAAAATTCCAGCAATTGGAAGAGCAAGATAGACGTGCCCCATCTTCAATCCCAAAGCAGGCGTCATTTGTTCCATCGCAAGAGCATCGGCAACAACACGCCCTCCACCATAAATAAAAACCGCAGCAGCAAAAAATAGTACAATAAAATGAGCAAAAACAGCCATCACCTTTTGTACTTCCGGATGAAGTTTCCCCATAAAATAATCAACACCAAGATGCCCTTTCGTACCGAAAGCAACAGCACCTCCGAGCAGGGAAACCCAAACCAGCAGAAAGCGAGCAAGTTCCTCGGTCCACTGGGCCTGTTCTCCCATGATAAAACGGGTAAAAACTCCCCATACCACATCGATAACCAGAAGAGCAACGGCGACGATGAGAACCCAGTTAAGCATGGTGGTCATCCATTTTTTAAATTTCAATAAGCCAGCCAACATTACTTGACCTCATTAATTTTCTTAAGCAATTCACGAACTTCGGAACTCTCGACCGTTTCGAGCATCGGAGCCACCTTGGCAGCAAAAGCGTCCGTATCAACCTCGTAGATAGTCACGCCCTCGTTCTTTGCTTGCTCCAATGCCTCAACTGTTTTTTCCAACCACAGTTTACGTTGAAAAACCGAAGACTCGTTCGCGGCCTGCTGCACCCAGTCCCGCACCTCTGGATTAAGCTTTTTCCAGACTCTGGAACTCATCAGCAACATATCGGGAATACGGGTATGACCATCGAGCGTAAAATGCTTGCAGACCTCATAGTGCTTATTTGAAGCAAAACTCGGAGAATTATTTTCGGCCCCATCGACTGTGCCCTGCGCTAAAGCGGAGTAAAGTTCACCCCAAGCAATGGGGGTCGCCGCGCCGCCCATAGCCTTAACCATGTCGATGGCGGTTTTGCTATTCATGACACGGATCTTCAGGCCTTTTAAATCGTCTGGGGTGCGGATAGGTTTATCCTTGGTGTAGAAATTCCGGCTGCCACCGTCGTAGTAGCAGAGGCCTCGCAAAAACTTGGACTCGCCCTGTCGAAGCAATTCCTGGCCAACTTCTCCGTTGAGCACATTCCAGTAGTGGTCCGCATCGCGAAAGATATAGGGCAACCCAAAAACCGACATGGCCGGGATAAAGTTTTCCATGGCGGCGGCCGAGGTTTTGGTCATCGCCAGCGAACCGTTCTGCAATTGCTCAATGCACTGGGTTTCAGAACCGAGCACGGAACTGGGATAAATATCGACCGTAACGTTTCCTGAAGAAAGCTCCTCCAGGCGAAGCTTCATGAACTCCATTGCCTTATGCACCGGATGTGCTGTATCGAGTCCATGTCCAAGCTTCAACACCAGCTGGTTCGAATTTCCACCAACCAATTTATGGCCTCGTAAATAAAATGAAAAACCAGCTGTTGCCAGAAAGGTCCCCACTAAAATTCCACCCACAAAATATGATAACCCTCTATTCATAACTTATCCCCCTCTAAAACTTTCAATCTCCGCCTACGAACTCCCTTGAAAAGGAATCCATATGCCCTCCATGCGCTTGCAGCTCACGGAGAGCAGGTGGAACCAATACGTCTATCCACTTTCTAAATAGGTACGAAGGCCTAGATATAGCCCCTTCTTTTACCTGTGCTGACCCAGAGACCGAGGTTTTCCCCAATGTAGATAACACGGGCCAAACCAAGGTCTCTAGAAGTAGATCATGTATGATGCTTCATGAGCACTGATCTCTTGTAAATCTAAACCGACTATTTTACATTTTCTTTTAGGAATTTCATAAACTGCACCTTCGAGTCATTAATGTCGGGCTTAGATTGGGGTGCTCCCACCGTGCTACGCCCATTTTCAATTGCCGCCTCCAAATATCTCAGAAGCAGGCCCACCCGCTCAGGATTTTGCCGAGCAACATTCGTGGTTTCAGCCACATCATTTTTTAAATTATACAGCGTAACTTGCTCAAACCATGGTGCATCGGGATCATCTTTTAAGCTCTGGTGCTTTCCTTTTTCGCGAGCAACCAAATAAGCCTCCGACTTCAGGATCAACTTCCATTCATCTTTTCGGACAATGACCGTACCTCCCAAGCTGCTGAAAATCGCTTGACGCTGGCCTTCGTGGGGCTCCTTATTTTTCAGTTGCGGCAGGAAACTAAGGCTATCCACCGCATGTATCGGCGTTTCCGTTCCAAGAATCTCGGCGCAGGTGGCGACAAAATCTTCGAGAGTAATATTGCGAGTATCCCGACGGTTGAGTTCGCCCTTCAGTCCTCCCGGCCAGCGCACGAGGAACGGTACGCGATGCCCGCCTTCAAACAACATAGCCTTCTGACCACGGCGGCCATCATGTGTGTCGTGACCGAAAGCCGGAAGCGTTCTTGAGGGTCCTGAATGACTGCCATTATCTGCGGAAAAAATGATGAGGGTGTTTTCATCGAGCCCCTTTTCTTCCAGAGCCTGAAGAACCTGCCCGACACACCAGTCGATTTCCATACGGATATCAGCATGCTCGTTCATCCCGCTCTTGCCGACGAAATCCGGACTTGGACATGTAGGGCTGTGCGGGGCATTGAGTGGCATATAGAGGAAGAACGGCTGGTCAGCATTTTGCTGACCAATCACGCGGACAGCTTCGCGTGTAAAGTCGCCAAGCACCTGATTTGGCTGCAAGTCCGGGTCTGCAAGTCCGGACCGTTGACCGAAGCGATGTTTCCGCCCTTTGGTCGCATCAGCCGGAACACGCTCGCTCGGTACTTTGGTAGCACAACGATCCTTCAGATAAACATAAGGCGCAAAGTCGAGACTACCAGCAATGCCGAACCAGGTGTCGAAGCCGTGATCGACCGGTCCACCGTGGAAGTCAGCCGTAAAATCGATATCCATATCATCTTTTATTCTAACGAAGTCCTCCTGGATAGAGCCATCCTTATAGGTCCAACTGGTGCCTAAGTGCCACTTCCCCACGCAATGAGTTTTATACCCTTGCGAGCGAAATAAATTGGCGACCGTCTGTTGATTCTCGACCAACCGACGCGAAGCATAATTCCCTGCCAGCCCGATATTCTCCCGCCAACAATACCGCCCAGTCATGAGCCCGTAGCGAGTCGGGGTGCAAATCGATGAGCCCGTATAGGCCTGTGTAAACGCCATGCCTTCGCGAGCCAACCGATCAAGGTTAGGCGTCGGGAATTTACATTCGGAGTTGAGTTCCACGACATCGCCATGGCCCATATCATCGGCCAAGATAAAGATGACGTTCGGTTTTTCGGAGGCAAACACATTGCATCCCAAGAAGAGCAGCATGATCAAAAGTAATTTATTCATCTATTATTTCCTTCTGTTAGTGTTCGTTACGGTCATCCCATAGGATTTTTTCTTAATTGAAGTGGTTGGCTACCGATTCTACCTAGAATCAGAAGCAGATTTTTGCTTCACTACCCCCAAGCATTTAACAATTGCATGAGCTACAGCGTTTCCCAAAGCCTCCTTTTCATTGTCTTTAAAGTGGACATTATTGCCTTTACGCCACTCATCAAATACCGAGGACTGACGTACTATATTGTTGAGGTCAAGAATCTGAATTTCAGGATATTTACCAACAATCTCCAGTGCCGCCCAGTTAAATACTAAATCTTCATCTTTGCGGCGGCCAAATGCTCCCGCACTACTGCCTGGAACAGGAGTTGTGGAACACCAAATCAGCTTGGCACCGGTTTTTTTAAGAACCCGAATCTCCTTCTCCAGATTCCTCTTATAATCTTCCAGCACAACCTGATGCTTACCCCAGACTTTAGTCGCTGGGTTATATTCCTGTTTTAAATCGTGCAACCCATGGTTAAACTGAATCACATCCCAATGAAATCCCTTCTGTTTGTAGTTCCCCAACCACAGGTCTATGTTATCAACACCTCGATCGGATGGGCCTCCATTACCTTCAACCCGATAATAATTGGCCACTCCTTTTAACGCACTTTTCGCCGCATCGTGGTAGTTCATGCTAATGGAATCGCCTACGACTAATACTCGCGGCAGTTTAGGGTCATCAGCACCACAAATGCTGCCCATCATGTACCCGATCATCATTGCCACTATAATTTTTCTTTTTGTAATCGTCATATTCACCTGAGTGAAATTTTATCGTTTGTATTTACGATATCCTACAAAGGTTAATAGCCATTATTTCAAACTCATTCACCTGATTCCATCAGATGTAGTCTCGCCAAAGTGGTCGACCGGAAATACGAGTATACGGGAACCCTCTATCCTATTAATCGGAAGGGCACTCGCCAGAAGAGCAACCACCTGTCCCTCCTCATTCAAGACCACATTCGGTCGCTCAATTCGGGAGTATTTAAAAGTAGAACCATCGGAAAAATGAATCGGGTCACTCCGAACAAGAATAGGATCTTTAGAGACCAGTTCATACGTTAGTCCATCTTTCGATGTGTAATAGGTAAAGGCTTTGGATTCGCCCGTCGCATACCCGCCCCAATCGGTCACTAATATATGATAACGATTATCCGCGTACCAGATACAGGGATCTTCATTTTCATAATTTTCCGGCAAGGCATTCTCCTCTTTAGCGTGTAGCTGTTGGTACGGACCAAAAATTGTATCGGCCTTGATCCCTTGAAGTAACAACCGTTTTTCATGAGACCTCTTTTTGCTATTAGCATCATAGTCTGGGTTATTCACCTTCACCCGACCGACCCCATAGACCGAACCGTCTTCATGAATCCATAACGCCGGATTATTCGCAGGAATACTCCACTTTTCCTGCCGTTTCCACGGTCCTTCGATGGAATCGCTTACCGCAACACCGCTCTTATAGGAAGGTATACCAATGTGGTAGAGAAGATATTGTCCACCATGTGATGTAATCTTTGGATTATGGCAACCAATCGCATCAAAATAGTCGCCTCCCCTCGGTCGAAAAACCTCCTCTGAAAACTCGTACGGACCGAGTAGATTCTTGGAGGTGGCACGCACGATATAACTCTGCTTCCATTTATTAAAATCGGCACTCGGCCAGCAGGAAGCGAATAGGTGATAGGTTTCACCCACCTTGATGATGGATGGATCCCACAGATTAAAACCTTCGCGGCGAAAACCGCCTTCGACCAGAGGTACCCCCAACTTCGCCTTAAATGCATTCTCGGTTGTTCCTTTCCAGTAAGGCTGGAACACCTCCGAATCTATCGACGGAACCGTTATATCGACGAGTCTATAAACCTCAGCTCCTGCAGCAAGAAAAGCACCAACACCGTAGACCTCAGTTTTGTCAGCATAAGAATCGCCGGGTGCCGCACCAACAGGTTGTACATAACCGAGCAAACCTTCTTTGGTCACGCAGTCGGTCAGAGCGTTCCATGCCCTGAAAATAATCGGTTCATAGGTTGCGTGGTCCAGCAGGCCTTGATTAACTCCCCAGGCTAAACCGAAGGTACAGAACGAAGTGCCGCTGGTCTCCTTGATTGGATAGCTCTCGAGACCTCCGAGTAGCCCCATGCTCCAGGTTCCGTCAGCTCGCTGGCAATTCTTAATACTCTCCGCCATCGATTTAAAGAGATCAATGTAGAATGCACGGCCTTCCCAGTCCTTCGGCAGATCGGGAATCATAAGTGCCAAACCGCCAAACACCCAGCCATTTCCGCGCGCCCAAAAGAGCTTACGCCCATTTTTTTCACGTTTCGGGAAATAAGAGGAATCGCGCCAGAACAAGTGTTCTTCTTTGTCCCAGAGCAGATCATAGGTTGCATGGTATTCCTGATTCATGAAATCGAGATATTTCTGCTCCCCCGTCACCTTCGCCAGACGTGCCCAGACAGGTGGTGCCATGAAGAGGGCATCGCACCATCCCCAGCGCTTGTGGCAATCTGTCCGATTCTTATTTTTTCCATATCCACTCCATTCAAGTGAACCGATTTTTGGATTATCTAAGATCCAATCGAAATGCTCCTGCGTCGGAACAAGCATGGCCGATTTATTAAAATCCTCGTAGAACGATAGATAGAGCTGCCCTACCGTATGGTCATCGGCATTATAGGGTCTTTTATGTAATTTCCACTCGTTGCGTTCAGCGATTTTTAACAGAAAATCGGTATAAGTTGAAGGATCGTCTGCAACCATGCGCCACTGATTTAAACCGGCATAAAGGGCCCCATTTTCCCAAACCAAATCATGCTTATTTTCATTATTTTGCCGCTGCTGATCTTTTGCAATGGCGCGATATTTCCCGTGTTCATGGAACGTCGAAAGCTGCCAGTCCGCTACCTTTTTCGTGACCGCCTTTACTTCGTCAGCAATCGGCCTTGAATCATTCGCAAAAGTCGACCCAACCAAAAACAAAACCATCAATCTGAACATTATTCTTCTCATATTTTTCTCCAAATCCCAACCATAGAACTTTTCAGAGAGCCCCACGATCGGGAGCTCGATTACACACCATCCTTACTCAATAGCTAGTTGCCTTGGGACCGGAAGGGATGATACGAATGCAGTTCTTATCCATAAAACGACCGACCTGCATTTTTTTAAGGTTTTCAAAATTATCAATTAGCCATTTCGCCGATGTACTATGCGCAACGATTTTACCGCGATCATCGGTAACTACCACAAGATTTTCCGCATAGCGCCTCCCGCGGCGAGCTCCGCTGAGGTCATATTCCATCACCTCCACTTCATCGCCAAGAAACTGATGCGAACGCTGGTTTTCCCTCGTGGGTACAAACCTACTATTTTGATGTTCCAGCAAGCAGTATTCATCTTGGTTAACAAACCGCTGTCCAACCGCATAGAAATCAACATTCAGCTCATGATTATATTCCATCGCGCTCACTTGCCTGACTTTTACGCCAAACACATAGTCCAGTATTCTGGGCGGTTCTTCGTTAACATAGGGCGTTACCTCAATCATGCGCTGTGAACTTTTTTTTGTAAACGTGATATCGAGATCGGGCGGGTTAGCGAGTTCGATATATTCACGATCTTCCACAGAGAGCTGCTCTATCGGAATTTTCAACTGCTTTCCCTTAGCATTGCGCAGTATCGCCTGCCCCGCGACCATACTGACATATTCCGCCTCAACCGTTTTTCCCGCGGAGTTGGCCCACAATCGCATTGGCGATTCTTGCGACGTCTCCGGCTCGGGTGCCGCAACAACCTCTGGCACCGTACTCCGTCGTGATGCGGTGAAGTCGCGAAAAACAGGACCGTTGGTTATTGAAGCCTCACCCACCACCAAATGCGCACTAATGGCATCAACAAGATCCAAGGATGGTTCCGTAGTTTTAAAAATCGGAAGAATAGGCCCTCCCTGTTTATTTTTATCGTATTTCACGCCCTCGATTTCAACCAACAGCATGGAACAAAAATTACCGCCCGGCACCTCGCCGATAATGACTTCCATATCCTGCGGAACGCCGGGTTCGAGGGTGATCCAATCGCCCACCACAGCTCGATTATTGCCAAGAAAATATTTCCGCGAGTCCGCTGAATTGCTTCGCCAGTTTCCCCCAATCAGAGCAGTCCCCCGCCCACTGTCCGCCCAGCAGGCATTAAGCACCACCTCGCCATTGACGCGCACAACCATGACATCGTCGCCATGCCCCCGAAATCGAAACCGAACACCTTCTTTATGTACCAACTGTCCCTTGTAATGAACCATCCAGGCATAGCCGACCGTATCACCTTCGTTAAATGCCGATGGAGCAACCGACGAACGAATCGGCGGCATCATGATACTGGTGGCATAAAGTTTCTTAGGCGAGCGATAATATCGGGCAATCTTCGACGTTTTCCATCCACTCCTTGTGAACTTAATCAATTCATCTACAAACTGCTGATCGCGCATAGGAACAGGGCGACCGCGGCGGTCGCGCTTGAAATCATAGAAGGTTCCAACAAAGTCGTTTCCTATCGTCTGCCCCGATCCAAAAATTGTGACCTCATCAAAATCCGGCATGAGCTCGAATCCTCCAACCCCGCCGACGAGGCCGTCGGACATACCGCTCATTTCCGGAAGCTGGATATCGGGCATACTCGCGCGCTTCACCTTCGTGACGATGCGGTTGGTCGACTTGGGCTTGGCGGTTTTCTTGAGCTTCACCTTTGGCTTTTTGAGTTTCATCTTCGGACGGTCGACCGGTTTGGGCGGAACAAACTTTTTCTCTTCCTTTTTTTGTACCGTGAACACCACCAGTATGCCGGCTAGCAGAAACGCTGTCGCATGCACCAGCAGGCTGATCACAAACCCACTCGGCGCACCCTTTACAACATTTTTGGTTTTTTTTGCCATCACTTCCTTTCGATTCTCTACTCTTCTTTGCTCTCACTTCTCAGAGTTCGACTTATAACGGGACATTAAGCTCTCGAGCCCCTCGAGACCGAAGATGGTTCGATACACCCCTATTCAGATTAGCCATCTTTTTAAAGGGTTCTGACTGCCGGAAATCAGTGCCCGACTTGCGCGTGAATTGGATCACATTAAGCGTATAGTCTATTTTATTCCGGTTCTTCCGCAACCCACTTTTAGCCGACACGGTCTTTGGCTTAAAATCCTGACGGACGGTCTTCAACACCTCTGTAATTTCGGCAGGGGTATAGTTGTAATATACATTCCCCGAAGGAAATCTAATCTCTGGAAAATAGGTACGAACCTTGTCGTTCTGATTCGAGAGAACACGCGGCGGCTCGCCCTTCTTCATCCGTTCAGCATTTTCCTCTTCGAAAAGTTTTTCGGCCTTTTTGCAATACTCATCGTATTTCTTCTGAAGCGAGGGACTCATGCTTCCGGTCTTGAGACGATGATACTGATGCCCCCATCCAGCACCCAGCACAAAAATGGCATCGGCCTGTTGTTTCATTGCATACAAAACTGGGCGCACCCACTCACTATCGATCTTGATTGGTTCCTGGATCAGCTCCGTACCGAGTTCCTGACCGCCTGATCCAAGGGTTTTTATTCCATAATCCTTAGCACCCATTCCTTCGTGCCAGCTATTCAGCGGATCCAACCAAACTTTGGTTTTTTTCATATTCGCGCCGGATGCGGCAACCAGTTGAGGAAATAGCATGGATGCCTTGCCACGCTCATAAATGGCAATATTGAAAAGCGTCGTGGGCGGCAAACCATCGATAATCCGCACCAGTTCGTCCTTGATAAGGGTATAGGCAGGAATACCTCCCATTTCATCTTTCATAATTTCATCCGATGAATCCAAAATAAGAAAGACCTTTTCCCCCTTGCTCTTCACACCGAAAAGATTGATCTCGGGCATCGAGAAACCCAAATTTCCTGTTTCGCCGAGGCCGCCGGCACTGGATGATCCCAAGCCCCCTTTAACCCCGCTAATTTCCGGCATCTTGATATCCGGCATGCTCTGATTCAGCTTGGATTGCACAACAATGCGTTTGCGCAACTTTGGCTTTTGCACTTTCTTTTTCTTAATCGTCACCGGCACTTGAAGTTTTTTTAGATTTATCTTAGATCGGCTGACCGGCTTGGATTCGAACGATTTATCCTCTTTCTGAATTACCGTTACCGCCACAAACGATACTGCAATGAGTATAAGTATCGCGTGAATACCCACGCTAATAATGGCTGCGCTGGATTTAGTGTGTTTAGAAAAAATTTGTTTATTTCGTACCTTATTCATTATCATTTATTACTGTCTATTTCCCTAAGAAGAGAAGCCCTGTGGGGTGTTATTCCGCATATGAACTGGACTCCTCTCTTAGATCTTCAAACCCGACTTATTGCTCTTTTTTTAATTCCTTTTTGGACTCACTGGCAGAGGGATTTACCCACAACTCCAAAGGTCGGATTAGCTCATCTTCATTAATACTTATCGCCCGTAATTCGATCTGATGGACCCCAGCTGGCAAGAGCAAACTACCCAACTCATCAATCTGAGGAGTTGCAATCCAAGGGATTGAACCTTCACAGGAAGGGGCCGTTCGAACCACGTTCCAATCACCACAACGCAATTCATACTCACCGCCTTTACAAATTCCATAGCGCAAGGCTATATCAAATCGGGTAGCTTCGTTGACGCGAACTTCCCACGACATCCACTGTCCGGTTTTCTTCCAACGGTAAACGGCATAGTTATCCCTTTTTCCATCTCTATAGCCAAAGCCCGTAGCCCTCATCCCTGTCTTTTCGCCAAGGTGGAGTGTTGCGTCAAAGGCAAGAATACGATTATCCCCTAAATGATCGAGTAGTGGAATAGTCTCTCCTTCCGGAACTTCACTGAACTCCAACCGAACAACACAGTTAGAAGATTTTACGGATGGGTTGGGCTGCGAAATCTCGACATCTTGCGAAGTCGTTCTTTGCACAGTCAGTGGAACATCACCCTTCGCAGTGAGCAACGTTGCTTTGAGAGGATCGGTCAACAATCCCCCAACCGTCAATGGTTGATTCGACCAATCAAAAACATGGAGATAAAGTACTTTATCTTTCGATGTAATGGCGCCCCATGACTGAGGAGGAAGCGGTGATGCATTACAACCATGAATAGATTCGCTGTTGATTGCCATCCATTCCCCAATTCCTTCCAAAATTTCTACATCCCTCGGATCTATATCTCCATCCTTAGTAGGGCCAATATTGAGAAGGAGATTCCCCCCCCGAGAAACTGCTTTGGCCAACACGCGGATTAAGAAACCTGCAGTTTTATAGTCATTATCAAGCGGGTTCCAGCCATAGGACTCATTCGTTGTCGGAATGGCTTCCCAATCATAATCAAGTTTACGGAATTCTACTGCACGATCTCCCGTGTTGAGATAATCGCCTCCATTTCCCTCGCTCGTTCTGTACAATCGCCCGTTAATCAGAGCCTGAGGAGCGGCCTTGCGAACGGCCTCAAGGATTCTCTTATTTTCCGATTCGGGTAGCTTGCTGGGAGTATCGAACCAAAGCAGGGCAGGATCATAATTGGCGGCAAGTTCTTGCAACTGGGGAATGGATTTACGATTTACATAGTTCTCTTGAACACTCTTCAGTTTCTCTGGATTATTTTTTGCCCAGTCTCGCCCTCCGAAAAGAGACTTTTTACCACCAGGATTTTCCCACTCCCAATCGTTTCCAGGTGCGAATTCATCCCCCCAGTCAAAAGCGTGAGAATAATAAAATCCCATTGGGATGTCTTCACGATCACAAGCAATCTTGAGATCTTTCATCGGATCTTTCTTCCAAGGGGTCTGCTGAACAATATTGTAGTCGCTGACTTTGGAATCATACATGGCAAAACCATCGTGATGCTTGGCCGTGATAACAAAGTAGCGCATTCCCGCTTTCTTAATTAAGTCGATCCATTCATCGGCATCAAATTTTGTTGGATTGAATAAATCGACAGCATCTGCCTTATAGTCAGCCATAGGAATTTCAAGCACTCGTTGGACGTGCTCAGCATAACCACCACCTTTTCTTCCGCGCCATGTATTACCCAATTGCGCGTACGGCCCCCAATGAACAAAACATCCGAAACGGGCTTCCCGCCACCAATTCAATCCAGAAGCGAACTCCGCATTTGTTTCTAGCTCTTCATTCATTTCGGTGTCGCCAACATCTTTTGCCTCTAACTCATTACCCGTCATCGGGGCTTCCGTTTTGCTTGCAAAAGCTGAGCCCGTTATGAACAGGCTAGAAAGCAACAAACCCAAGGTGGTTGATTTAATTATACTCAATCGAACACTCAAGTCTGACTTATCCATCATACTAGGATTTTTATTTGTCATTATCTTCTTATTTTCCTTTAATTTTACGTAAAACGCTTAAACACGTATTACGATATTAACTTAACACAAGCCTATCACCCAACAGTTATTGTGAAAGTGTAATGCGAATCACATCAACCAGTTTACTACGCTCTTTCATAGTAATCTGAACAGTCAACTGCCCGTCGGAAAATTGATACTCAAGCGGCTGTCCAGTCGGCATATAGATCACCTCAACTGGGGCACTGATTCCTGATAATGAGACAATCGCATTCTCTACAGGTCGCATATCGGATTCACTCGTACCTATTCTCGAGCCATTTTTATTGAATTCACGAGTCAGATATAAAAAACGCTGGTTGCCCTTAGCCGAAGCCAATACCGTTGCATCTTCCCCGTGAGAAAGTGGTTGAACATCGTAGATCGCCTCTTTATTTCGTGCGGTCCATTCTTCCAGAATTGTCATATTTTCATAGGCCCGCGGTGCAAGATCACCATTGGACATGGGCCCAATACCCAGCAAATAGTTAATCCCCCATGCCCTGCATTTCACCAACTCCATCAACACATAACCGGGAGCACGGTAGGCTCTATCAACATAGGGCCACGCACCGTTCCACGGGTTGCAAAACTCTGCCCACTGGATCGTTTTGGGACGGGATTCGGGCAAATGGCGCTCATGTGTCAAGAAATCACCTGTCCCATGCATACGTCCATTGATCAAAATACTCGGCTGTAGTTCGCGAATCCGCTCCTGAGTAATAACCTTGTTCCCATTGGGTATCGAAGGCTTTCCGTCGAACCAGATGATATCGATCTTACCATAGTTCGTCAGCAACTCTTCCACCTGACCGCGAACAATACGAGCATACTCGGCATCGTGCACCTTGAGTTCCTTTGCAGAAGTTGTCTCGGTTCGCCATTGAAGATCGGGACCCAGCGGAGGAAATTCAGGATTCTTCCGCGATGCACCATGGTACAGGAAGTTCATATGTTCCTGGTCGAAATACCAATCCGGCCCACTGTAATAAAAACCCACCTTTAGACCCACCTTACGGCATGCATCTACATAAGAACGGAGCAAATCCTTTCCGCCCATATAATTTTTCGTATTAAAATCACCGTATTCACTCGGCCACAGCGCAAATCCTTCGTGATGCTTCGTTGTTAAAACAACATAAGTGAAGCCGGCATCCTTCGCCTTTTGAAGCCAAATCTCTGGGTGATAATTGTCTGGATTAAACTCTTTCGCCATTTTCCAGTATTCTAGCGGCAGAATATCAGGACTCCCGCCATCAAGATTAAAATCCCGCTCACGAATAATCCGTTCGCGCTCCTCCGAATCCTCAATCCGAACCTTCCCCAATGGTCGCCCTGGAATCATAGGCCAAGAAATATTCATAGCTTCTACCGAGCTAATACCCCAATGGAGGAAAAGCCCCAGCCCGGCATCAGGGAACCACTGGGCATCAGGGTGTTGTGAGTGCTGCGTAATCTTCTCCGGTGCACCACCAATCTGAGCATGCTGCCCCTTTACCAAAGTCTCATCAGAATTACCTTTTTTGTCAGCCTGAACCAACGAAGCGAATAGCAGACTAAAAACACCAACGGCTAATGCGATATTTTTACTCTTTACCCTGACATCATTCATTATAAGTCTCAGCTCTCTACTGTTTTCAGCTCTTCTACTCGGTTGCTCCACAATAAATCCCCCTTTTCACTTTCTACTTAGTTAAATCTTACATCACCATTATAGCATGCTCATATCAAGAAAGTTCTCACGCATTTAGATGCTACCTTTTCCATACAGCGATTAGGATTTTATCCCTCCTGCTTCCCCTAAACTCCAAAGCTCATCGCAGAAGATAAAAAGCAGGAGGATAAAATTTTGTTGGACTGAGCCTCTCTA
>JADGFE010000222.1 GCA_016744085.1 Kiritimatiellales bacterium
GAAGCCCGACCCTGCGTATTATTTTCATTCGTATCCATGCCCCGAACGTTATCAGGCTTCAGCGCGTCTGCCTACGGGGTCGAGGAAGAGACGCATACATTTGAGATAACATGCGAGGGAATTCAGAGTTCTAATACGTGGATAACTCTTCGGGGAAAGGTAGATATACGCATTCGAGGAGAAGGAAATAAGCAGCCTGTTAGCTATGGAGATCGAGTGTTATTGCAGGGTTTGCTCAAAAAGCGCTTGTACCCTGGTAAAAATGAAATCGAATTAATAGTGGAATCAATGAATCAACTCCAAAAATTATCCGTCTCCAAAAAAACATCCTGTATTTCTTTTGGAAGATATTTACGCGATAAGGTATCCGTAAAATTAGAGTTGGAAATGCGGGGTAGACCCGAGCAAGAAGCCGTTTTAAAAGCATTGGTTCTCGGTTATCGAAAGCAACTTCCGCCACGGACTATTGAGTCTTTTCGACGAACGGGAACATTTCATATTTTTGCAATTTCGGGTCTACACGTAGCAATAGTATGTCTACTATTGGTATTTGCTTTAAAAACAATGGGCATTTCAAGAGACCACTTTGGTTTTTGGTTATTACCGATTCTTATTGTTTATGTGGTTTCAACAGGAATGAAGCCCAGCGCTTTTCGTGCATTGACCATGGCTGCGGTTTATATTCTTGCTCCGTTCTTTCGGAGTAAACCTGATGTTCCGTCATCCGTTGCTTACGCTGGAATAATTTTACTGCTTATTAATCCTCTTCAAATCCAATCCCCGGGATTTATTTTTTCTTTCACAGTTGTAGCTTTTATTGTGATGGTTTACTCAGCAGTTCCGAAGAAACTGATGCAGGGAAACTGGTTTAAGGTATACTGTTTGGGACTGGTTATTACATCTTTAGCAGCTAACTTGGCATCTGTTCCGCTGTCTGCTCTTCTTTTTGGCGTATTTTCACCTATAGCATTAATCGGAAATTTAATTGTTGTTCCACTGACGTTTTTCATCGTTTTATGTGGTTGGTTATCAATTTTGATTCCAATGACATCAGTAGTTTTTAATCATGCAGCCGTTGTTTTTATTAATATGTTGCTGGGAAGTGTAAAATGGCTTGATGGACTCCCCGGCTCAAGTTGGCAACTAGATCCTCCAACGTTGCTAACCGTTATTTTATGGTATGGAAGTTTGGTTTATCTTTTCACCCACGCTTCGGGTAGAAAACAAAAAGTTAATGCAGTCTTTTTTGCAGGGCTGGCTGTACTATTGACGCTGTTTTCTTGAGGTAGCTTCTTTCTCAGCCTGTTTTGAAAGCCGACGGCTTTTCGCCGTTTCTGCCACGGTCCCACCAATATGTTCTTCGCCCCGATTTTTTGCTATTTGTATTTGGTGTTCCCGTTCCTGAAACCGCATTTTTTGGTCCGGAGACGATTTGTCATAGCATTTAGGGCAACTGACACCCTTTATATAGTGTTCACTCTTTTTCTCTTCTTCTGTAATGGGCATCCGGCACGCATGGCATTGGTCATATTTTCCTTTTACCAAATCATGGCCAACGGCTACGCGGTTATCAAAAACAAAACATTCGCCTTCCCACAAAGACTCTTCTTCTGGAATTTCTTCCAGATATTTTAGAATCCCGCCTTTGAGATGATACACCTCATCAAAACCCTGCTCCTTAAGGTAGGCGGTGGACTTTTCACATCGAATACCTCCTGTGCAAAACATGGCAACTTTTCGATGTTTCGCTGGATCGAGATTCTTTTCGACATAACCTGGAAATTCGCGGAAAGATTCCGTTTCCGGATTTAATGCATTTTTAAAGGTACCTATGCCTATTTCATACTCATTACGGGTATCCACCAAAATAGTTTCAGGATCGCTGATTAATGCGTTCCAGTCCTCGGGGTTTACATACGTTCCAACAGTATGCAATGGGTCAATGCCCTCTACGCCTAGTGTGACAATTTCCTTTTTAAGCCGAACTTTGGTCCGATAGAACGGGTTGGTTTCATCATATGATTCTTTGTAATCAATATCAGCAAAACGTAGATCAGATTTAAGATGTTTTAACAGGGAATCAATTGCTTCGCGTGATCCTGCAACCGTTCCATTCAGACCTTCAGTGGCAAGAAGAAGGGTTCCTCGAATTTCATGCTTCTTTAGACATTCAAGTAAGGGTTCGCGCATGGATACATAATCTTCCAGCGAAACGAATTTATATAAGGCGCAAACAATTATTGGTTTCATAGAGGCGATGTTTATAGGCTGTGTAAACAATGTTCAATGAACAAAAGCGGAAAATTAGAGTTAGCCATGAAAAAAAACTTCGCGGTGAATCTGCATCAAACCGACTCCATTTTCCTGCAACCATTCCGAAACTTCGTTAACCATGCTTTCCAGGCCGCAACAATAATAATGAGTAGTACTGTCAAGTTGGAGCATATTTAGCAAATCCGTGAGCCGACCTTTATGGTGTTCGGTTTCTTCACGTGAAATAGCCAGTTGGGTGGGGCAATATGACTGCAGCTCAGCATATCCTATGGCGTCGGCTTCCTTACGAACGCCATACAAGCATTGGACTGGCGGCACTTTAAAGGAGTTCATATATGAAAGGAAAGGGGCGATTCCGGTTCCTGTTGCCAGAAATACAAACGGAGAGTCTCCAATATCCTGACCGGGTCGGAACCAGCCAAAGGGTGGGGTAATCCGGATTGAATCCCCAGCCTCTCTCGACATGAGCCATGGAGAAACCTCTCCGCCTTCCATCATGCGGATAACGAATCGCAATTCATTTTCATTAAAACCAGAGGAGATGCTATAGGGCCTGGACTTGTCTGTATCAGTATATATAGCGGCGCAATCACCTGGGATAAATTCAAGATTGTTGCGTTCAACAATTAATTCAAATAAATCATCATTTACAATGCGCACTTCTTTAACAGGATGTTCGGTATAGTCTAAATTAATCATGATATCCTTTATTGAACAGGAGGGGGTTATCCCCGATTCGCATTAGGTATGCAACTCTGTCTGTTGCTCAGGATTTAAATCGAGTAGCTGCTGATAAAGATTTTCTGTTTCGGGCATACCTATTCCTTTCGATCTGGCCATGCGGATGGGAGTCCCGTAAATCGCCTCGATTTCCATCGGGCTTCCCTGTTCATAATCCAACTTCATGCTGGGGGCGTATGGTTTCATTTTCTCAGCATCAGCCATCATCCACGACCAAATCATCGTGTTGAACATCGGCAAAAGCCAGGATGCATACCCGAAAGAATTTCGCATGGTTGTTGCTCAAGTGGAGATTAACGGCAAAGAGGTCGAAATGACCTTTATTAGCAACAACTTCAAATGGGCGGCCAACTCCGTCGCCGGACTCTACTAATCCCGTTGGGGAATCGAAGTTTTCTTCAAACAGCTCAAGCAAACCCTGAAGCTATTCGGCTTCATTGGCTACAGCAAAAAAGCGATCCAATGGCAAATATGGGCGGCGCTTTTGGTGTGGCTCCTCTCGCGCTACGCCGCCTTCGTCTCTGGATGGGCACATAGCTTCTGCCGTCTGATGGCTCTGCTACGTTCATATGAGCCTCTTGCAAAACCCCTGAAACTGGGCTGATTTAACAAAGCAGGCATTCTGTCCCAAACGGAAAGCTGCTACTCTTCCTCCATCATAAAAACCACTAAACAAAGGAAGAAGAGTGAGCAAACTTTCCGGTATCAACATACACA